>JAYUPM010000503.1:0-2716 GCA_043760145.1 Spartobacteria bacterium | reverse complement strand
GCAGGACCGGAAGCAGCAACCGGTTCATCGGGAAAAACGGCTACCGGTTCCAAAACGCTTCCGGTTGTTGCGGAGAAACACGCCGCTCCTGGCGCAATGCGCCTGGCCCTGGAGAAACTTTTCCGCGATGGATCGCCGGCCCAGCGTTTCCACGCGGCGGTGGTTTTAATGAGCCAGGAAGACCTTGCCGCAACTCGATTCCTGCTCGAAATCTACGAAACATTATCCGACCTCGATCGCGCATTGCTTTACGGGCCATTAAAGGGAATCCAACATTGGCCGCCCGGCCCGATCCATGATCTCGCAGTGAGGCTGTTGCGCGACAATGCCGGGGATGTTCGCGAAAAGGCTATTGAACTCTGGCTCAAATCCCATCGCCTCGCCGGTCTGCTCGCCGAATTTTCCGCGCCCGGTTCGCAACTTCAGCCGGACGATATCTACGACTATTACCTCGATAAAATCGCCCAGGAACCCGCTTCCAAGCCTGCAATCCTCGAATGGGCCAAGGCACTCTTTATTCAACCCTCCGCTCCCGATTCCCAAAAATCGCTCGCCATCATTCTTTTGGCGCGCTCCGGCCAGAAGGAAGAGATCACACCGTTCCTCAAATCCCAAAACCCATGGCTGCGCCGGGCCGCGTATAAAGCAACGGGCTTAACCACGGAATCGATTGAAGCTTTGTTGCACGACGATTTTGCGATGGTTCGCGCGGTGCTTCCATTCCTTGCGTCCCCACACAATCGCGGGTGGCGTCATTGGTTCGACGATGCCCATAGCGTCTCCGATTCCGAAGATTACGAGCAGGACCGTTTCTCGTCGGGACGCGAGTTCGGCGCGTGGGCGCAAATCAAATCCGCAAAATCGAGTGCGACGCCGGAGATCGTTGCGGCCTTGGAAAAACTGACGCGCGACCCGTCGGGCATCGTGCAGTTTGAGGCCCAATACGCCCTGCTGCGGCTCGGGCATCCGGTTGATCCAACCGCTTTCAGTGTCCTGCTCGCCACACAATCCGATGATTCCGGAGCCCGGTCCCGGGTGGGAACATTCCTTGCCAAAAACTTCGCCCGATTGGGCAAGGGATACAGCGTGCTTGTCCCGTTGATGACAGAACTGCGCTCCGACGAACTGGCAAAAGTGCTCAATCATTTTGGGATGCAAAAAGAGACCGCGTTCACCAGCTTCGCGGCATTGGCCCAGCTCGCCCCGGCTCTGGTCCAAAGCGCGGACAACTCGATCGGCTCCGGGGCGTCCGCCCCAAGGCAGCCGTTCAAAATTATCTTCTTCCACAAACCCGGCTGCCGGGACTGCGATCGCGTCCGCGAAATGCTGCACCGGCACGCCCCGGATTTTCCCGGGATGCAGATCGAGGAACACGATATCAATGCCCCGCGCGAAGCCCTATTGAGCGAGGCATTATCGAAACGATTCGGACTCAAGGAAGTGCTGCACCAGGTAACCCCGGCGCTGTTTACCCAAGGCGGATCGCTCGTCCGCGAACAGATCACATACCCCTCGCTGGGCGATCTTTTGCGCAAGACAAGCGGGCTCACTGAATCGCCCGGCTGGGCAACCGTCGAAACCCATGAGCTCGCCAGCGCCCAGGAACGGGTGACGGAACGTTACCAATCGATGAGCTTCGGAGTAGTCGCGCTTGCCGGCTTGCTCGACGGCATCAATCCATGCGCCTTTGCCACGATCATCTTCCTCCTCTCTTATCTACAGATTGCCCGGCGCACCCCGCGGGAAATCCTTGCCGTCGGCGCCGCTTTTATCTTTGCGGTATTCATTACTTACTTTGTGGTCGGCTTGGGACTGGCACAGCTCCTGTCAAAAATCTCCGGGCTCCAGGTGGCCGGGAAAATCCTCACTTATACGCTGGCGGCATTCGCCCTCGGGATCGCATTGATCAGTTTCCGCGATGCCCAACTGGCGGCCCGCGGTCAATTGGGCGCGATGACCCTCCAACTCCCCGCCCTGCTGAAAACCAAAATCCGCGGGGTTATTCGTGAGGGAAGCAAAGCCACACGCTTTGTCTGGGCCGCATTCGTGGCAGGCATCGTGATCTCGATCCTTGAACTTGCCTGCACCGGGCAGGTCTATCTCCCAACCATTCTTTACATGGTGCGCACCGGCCATTCCGGCGCTCTCACCCATCTCCTCCTCTATAACGCCGCATTCATCCTCCCGCTCATCATTGTCTTCGGGATGGCATGGGGCGGGTTGCGCAGCGAAACCCTTGTCCGATTCCAAACCGAACGCACCGCCCTAGTCAAAGTGCTAACCGGCATCCTCTTCCTCTTACTTACTGCCTTCCTCCTCTTCGGTCGCCTTCTCCACTAGCTTCGTCCTCGGTCTTTCTTGCTGGTCACTGTTTACCGATCACCTCGGGTATTATCTGCCCATGGAGGTCTCAGCTCTCCACAGATTATCGCGGATGGGGAGAGAGCCGAACCAGACCATCCCGCGGAGAAAAGCGACGGGACGTCGCTGCCACGATTCTTGCTCTTTATCTGCGTCTATCTGAGTTATCTGCGGTTAAAAATTCCGGGGTCTTGCGGGGAGTAGAGGACGTCGCGGTCGTTGACCTTGTTGCGGGCCAGAGCGTTTGCGATTCGTTGGGGGGGCGGCCCGTTCACGCCTCAGGCGCAAAGGGGTTCTGGATCTCGAGACCGGCGACGTGTTTGAAGTCGTCCACATTGCGCGTCACAATCGTGAG
>JAYUPM010000502.1:0-2717 GCA_043760145.1 Spartobacteria bacterium | reverse complement strand
AGGATTCGAGTGTTTTGAACGCCAGCCTTGCCCGATCTTCATCTGAGGTAATCTGCGGTAATCTGCGTAATCTGTGGAAAAATGTGAGGTGTCACTTCCCGGGGTTGCCTGCAAAAACTCGCAATCGACCTCCTGTAAAAACCACCCGAAACCCCTTATAGAATCAAGATTCCCGCCCCGTTTTTTCCACCCTGTGGGACGGTAGTGGATTCCGTTTGTGGCAGCGACGTGGCTTTATCTATGCCGTGAAACCTTGCAAGGCGTGCAATTTGGCCAGCGCCTTGCCCGAATCGATTTGTTCCCGGGCCAGACTCAATCCATCGGCAAGTGTCGCCACAAACCCAGCCACCACAAATCCGGCGGCCGCGTTTAGGAGCACGATGTCGCGTTTGGCGCCCTGTTCTGTCCCGGCAAGGATCGTGGTTAAAAGCCGGGCGTTCATTTCACGATCACCCCCGCGCAATTCTTCAACCGTTGATCGGGCAAGGCCAAGGTCGCTCGGGTCGATTCCAAATTGCCGCACGCTGCCGGCTTCCACCGCAAACACGTGGCTCGGGCCAGTGGTGGTCAACTCATCGGTGCCGTCTCCATGGACCGCCCACGCCCGGCTGCGGCCAAGCGCTGCAAGTGCCTCAGCATAAACACTCAATAACCCAGGCGAAAAAATTCCCACCATCTGGAAGCTCGGTCGCGCCGGATTCAAGAGCGGGCCCAGCATATTGAAAATCGTCGGGATCCCCCGCCCAGCGAGAAGTTTGCGGACCGGGGCGATCGTCTTAAACGCTGGGTGATAATTCGGGGCGAAAACGAATCCGAGTCCAAGCGATTCGACACAGCGTCGCAGATCTGCCGGGCCAAGATCGATCCGGACGCCCAGCGTTTCCAGGACATCAGCGCCGCCGCATTGGGATGTGATGGCCCGGTTGCCATGTTTGACGACGCAAACCCCGCCAGCGGCGAGGATGAACATGCTGGTGGTCGAGATATTGAAGAGCTCCATTCGGTCGCCTCCGGTCCCGCAGACATCAAGCATCGGCCCGGACAGTCGAGCGGGATCGATCCCCGGATCGACAGCGCGGGCGAGGAGTGCCTGGACGAATGCGGCGATCTCCCCGGCCGTTTCCCCCTTTTCCCGGAGCGCCTGAAGAAACGTCGCCTTGGTTTCATCGGTGACCTCCGTGGAGATCAGCAGGCAAACCGCCTCCTCGACCTGACTAGGGGACAGACACTTTTTGGCTTGGAGAAGGGAAATGAGCTCGTGCATCCGGCCGCGCAAATTGAGCGAGCCCCGCCAATAGAGCAAGCCTTCCGGAGCACTGAACCCACCGGAGACCGAGGGGAATCTTAACCCGGAGAACTGAACCAACCGGAGCCGGAGGGGAAATTAACGCAGAGAACTGAACCAACCGGAGCCGGAGGGGAAATTAACGCAGAGAGCTGAACCCACCGGAGCCGGAGGGGAAATTAACGCAGAGGCGCAGAGACGCAGAGGGGGGCAGAAACAACGGTGGCATAAAAGTAACCATGCTTAGCAGGTGAGGTTTACTGAAATGATCACGCGCTCATTTTCTTACTCCAAAAAACCTCTGCGTCTCTGCGTTAAAATTCCCCGTCTTTTCTCTGCGTTAATTCTGAGTCTCTGCGTTCTCAGTCTGACAACTTTTTTACATCTCTTTCACCGGGGTTTAGCAACTGGGCGCGAGGAATATGCGTAACTCTTTTCATGAAATCACAACTCACCTCGCATACTTGCAAAACACCATTATCGCATTCCGCTCGATCCCTCTTGCTCGGAGTTGCTCTCGCCACTGCCACGGTCGCATTTCCTGCGCAAATGTTCGGTCGCGAGAAAGTCGCGGGCTCGAAGTCCGATGCCGTCGCTGCCGAATCAGACATTCAAAAGCAAAAGAGTCCGCGTTCGCGCGATGAATCACTGAAGATCGGCTTTGCCTATTTGCTCAATCAACAGCATTCCGACGGCGGCTGGGGGCAGGGAGGTGGTTGGCGGAATGGCAAGAGTGGTCGTGTGGAAGGACCGAACACCGAGGATCCATCGGATCTTGGGAACACATGTTCGAGTCTCGTGGCGGTGCTGCGATCCGGTGAAACGGTGGATAAATCCGAGCGTCAGGAATCGATCGATAAAGCGTTTGGATTTATTTGCGATATGGTCGAGAAGTCGGACAAGGATTCGCTTTATGTCACTTCGGTGCGCGACACGCAGTTGCAAGTAAAGATCGGGAGTTATGTCGATACCTTCCTCGCGGGCTGGGCGCTGGCGGAGCTGAAGGGTCGCACTGCGGATGATGCCGCGGAAAAGCGCCGCGCCGATGCACTCGATAAGATTGTTGGAAAGATCGAGAAGAACCAAAAAACCGACGGATCGTTTGAAGGCAACAAAGGGTGGGCTTCGATCCTTTCACAGGGATTGAGCAGCCGCGCGCTGAATGGCGCATCGAAGAGCGGGGCGAAAGTGAGTGATGTCGCGCTGGACAACGATCAGCGACAGAATCTGGCGGGTGTGGATGTGCAAAAGGGGACGTTCGGAAAGGCAGATGCCGCGGAGGCCCCGAGCGCCGGGATCGACCTTTACCGCGAAACCGCAAAACTCTGGTCGCTGAAAGAGCGTCAGGCGGCCAACGAGACTAAAAAGACCCATGTGGAAAAGGTCCTCGCGGATCCCGCAGCCCCGAAAGAACAGAAAGATAAGGCACGCA
>JAYUPM010000501.1:0-2724 GCA_043760145.1 Spartobacteria bacterium | reverse complement strand
GATTCATAGCCGCATCCGTAACCGCTCTTGATCTCAGAATGCCCAATCATACGCACGAGCCATGAGGTGCTGGCACCCTTCTCGTTTCGTAAGGTTTTGGAGCGTTGGTTTTCTGGCGCTTTGTCGACGCGTATCGGCCGAGGTTGAACGAGTTGGATGGATTTTGATGCGGGTTGCTGCCGAATCTGGATCGGGGCCAATTCACCAGACAGTGTCTGGTGTTTCTTTCTGGGCGCCAATTTAACAGACGGTGTCTGGTGAATTCGGGAAATGAACTCGAGAGGCTGTTATGGAGCGCGGTGGCAAGCGCTCAAGCGCGACACCGCTTTAGGAACGATCCCTGCCACTGAGCCAGCCGCGCCATTTTTCCGTCATTCTGAAAGCGGTGTCGCGCCCGAGGCTTGCCACCGCACTCCATAGAGACTCTTCACTGCTCCGCCAGCCGATAGCCAACCCCGCGCACGGTCTGGATCCGCTCGGCTGCGGGACCCAGCTTTTCGCGGAGCCTTCGCAAATGGGTATCGACCGTCCGGGTATCGATCTCTGTTTCCGTCCCCCAGACGCTGGTGATGAGCTCTGTCCGTGCAAATACGCGGCCGATCCGCTGCATCAACAGTGATAAGAGCCGATATTCCATCGCGGTCACTTCAATGACTTCACCCTTGACCGTTACTTCATGCCGCTCCCGGTCCAGTGAAAGACACCCTGAGCTCGATATGCTGGATTGGTTCGGTGCAATTCCGCGCGCAAGGATCCCCTGGATTCGCAATGTCAGCTCCCGCGGGCTGAACGGTTTGGTGACGTAATCATCCGCCCCCAGTTCGAACGCCAGCACCCGATCAATCTCATCCCGGCGCGCGGTCAAAATCAGGACCGGAATCGCAGCCGTGCGCGGATCGAATTTCAGGGCCCGGAGAACCTCCGTCCCGGACATGCGCGGCATCATCAAATCCAGCACCACAATGGCCGGAATGACGGTGCGGGCCAGCTCCAGCGCTTCCTCCCCATCATGGGCTTCAACCACGAAAAAGCCGGCACCGACGAGACTGCTGGCCACCATATGCAGCACATCACTCTCGTCGTCCGCCACCAGCACTTTTTCCCGGTTACGAATACCTGTCATCCCGCGCAGAGTGGGGGTGGCAGGTTACGGGCTAATGACGAACGGGCAAATTCGCGGCGACGCGCACAATAATGGAGGAAGGCTAGAGTGGAAGCGGCGTCTCGCGCTTCTGTTCAGAGAGGAAAAGAGGCGAGACGCCTCTGCCACGAAGAGAGAGAGGCAGGACCGGGGGACGCCAGTCGTCCGGTCCCATGCTTCCGATACAGAGAGTGAGAGCGAGCGGAAGGCTGAAATAGTTTTTGACGCTGCGACGCACGCACCCGAATCTTGGCTCCTTCTATGAACTACGATCTCATTGTTATTGGCGGCGGACCCGCCGGGTATGTCGGCGCGATCAAGGCCGCGCAGCTCGGCAAAAAAGTGGCCTGCGTCGAGAAGGAACGGGCGGGGGGCACCTGCCTGAACTGGGGTTGTATCCCGACTAAATCGCTCCTGCGAAACGCCGAGCTTTACCATCTGATGGCACACCGGGCGGCCGAGTTCGGGTTCAAGTTCGACAATTTGAGCTACGACTGGAGCAAGATCATCAAGCGTTCCCGGGACGTTTCCGACAAGAACGCGACCGGGATCGAGTTCCTATTTAAGAAAAACAAAATCGATTACATCCGTGGCGAAGCGAGTGTGGACAAGGCCGGGTCGGTCAAGGTGAAGCTCACCGACGGCAAGGAAGAGAGCCATAGCGCGCCGAAGATTCTTATCAGCACAGGCGTGGTTTCGCGGCCGATGCCGGGGTTCCCTTTCAATGGGAAGACTGTGATCGGGAGCCGGGAAGCGATGATCCTCGATCCGCAGCCCAAGAGCATGATCATCATCGGGGCCGGGGCGATCGGGATCGAGTTCGCCTATTTTTACAACACGTTCGGCACCAAGGTGACGGTCGTTGAAATGATGCCCAATGTGCTTCCGGTGGAGGATACCGAGGTTTCGCAGACCCTGGAAAAAGCGCTGGTCAAACAGGGAATCAAGATCCTTACCAACACCAAGACGACCAAGACCGAGGCGACGGAGAAAGGGGTGAAGATCACGGTGGCGGACGCCAAGGGAGTGGAACAGACCTTGGAGGCGGATGTTTGCCTGGTGGCGATCGGTGTCCAGCCATTGATGCCGGGGGGCAATCTCAAGCCGGGCTTGACCGAGCGCGGATATATCCAGACCAACGATCGTTACGAGACGACGTCGCCCGGAATTTATGCGGCGGGCGATATCATTGGGCCACCATGGCTCGCCCACGTGGCCAGCTACGAAGCCATTCAAGCCGTTGAAGGGATGTTCACCGATCATAAGCCGAAGAAGGTTAATATCTTCCCGGGCTGCACCTATTGTCATCCGCAGGTGGCCAGTGTCGGCCTCACTGAACGGGCTGCAAAGGAGAAGGGGCTCAAGTTCAAGATCGGCAAGTTCCCGTTCATGGCGAGCGGCAAGGCGCGCGCGATTGGTGAGATCGACGGGTTCGTGAAACTGATCATTGGCGAACCGCACGGGGAAATTCTGGGAGCCCATATCATCGGGCCTGAAGCCACCGAGATGATCGCTGAGCTCGGCCTCGCGATCACTTTGGAAGCGACCCATGAGGATATCGAGGCAACCATTCATGCCCATCC
>JAYUPM010000500.1:0-2728 GCA_043760145.1 Spartobacteria bacterium | reverse complement strand
GGGCAAAGTGACTCTCCAATCGGGTGAGCTCCTCGGTGATGTCGCTCTTCTCGGCGAAAAAGATCACTTCCTTGGTCAGGCGCTCATCATCAAGCGGCAGGTCAACCCCCGCCCGCTGAATCCGTTCCTGGAGCGATTGCCGGTATCGCTTGATCACGCTCGGTTGCAGAAGGCTGATCTTGCGGATCGATTCGCGCACCAGCTTGAGCCGTTTGATCAGGTCCTTCGCCAAATGCCTGCCCTCCTGTTCGCGCATCTTGACCAAATCACGGAGCGCTTCTTTCAACGCCGCCTCCACATGGGGCCATGAGTCATCCACGGAGAGCTGGTCCTCGGGAATGCGCAGGACTCCCGGGGCACGCAGCACCGTCTCGATGCTTACCTCGCCGCCAGCTCCCAATGTGCGCTGGAGTTCGAGCATCGATTCGTAATACGTGCGGGCCAGCTCGCTATCGAGGGAGAGGCGCTGCCCGGTGGTCGTGCCGCGATGATAAGCGATCACCACATTGAGCCGGCCACGCGAGACCTCCGCGTTGATCATATCGCGGATCCGCGGCTCCAGCTCGTTGAGTTCGCGCGGCAGGGCGACCACGACATCGCTCTGTTTGCGATTCACCGAGTTGAGTTCCACGCTGAACTTGTTCCCGTTGCTGACGCTTTGGCCGCGTCCATAGCCTGTCATGCTTCTCATTGGCCGGGATTCTTCAACAGCATCTCCGCCGCTTGGGCGACATCTTTGTCTCCGCGCCCGGAAAGATTCGCGATCAGGATCTGGTCTCCACTCATCTTCGGCGCCCGCTTGAGAACGTGGGCAATGGCGTGCGAAGATTCCAGCGCGGGTATGATTCCTTCGCTCTCCGAGAGTCGGCGGAATGCAGCGAGCGCTTCATCATCTGTGGCAAAATCATAGTCGATGCGGCCCAAGTCGCGAAGGTAAGCGTGCTCCGGCCCGATCGCGGCATAATCGAGTCCGGCCGAAACGGAATGGGTCAATTGGATCTGCCCATCTTCATCGGCGAGCAGATAGGTCTTGGTTCCCTGGAGCACGCCGAGTTTGCCGCCTTGGAACCGGGCTGCGTGATCGCCATCACGAATTCCGCGCCCCCCCGCTTCCACCCCCACCATCCCGACCCCGGCATCATTTAAGAAAGGCCAGAAAAGGCCGATCGCATTGCTGCCTCCGCCGACACAGGCAACGAGCAGATCCGGGAGCCGGCCTTCCTTGGCGAGGATTTGCTCGCGGGCTTCGTCCCCGATGACACGGTGAAAATCCCGGACCATCATCGGATAAGGGTGAGAGCCGAGCGCGGAACCGAGGATGTAATGAGTGCTTCGGACATTGGTGACCCAATCACGCATCGCTTCATTGATCGCTTCCTTGAGCGTCGCCTGGCCCGCTGTCACCGCCACCACTTTCGCCCCCAGGAATCGCATCCGCGCCACATTGAGGGCCTGGCGTTCCATGTCCACCGCCCCCATGTAAATCACACACTCCAATCCGGCCCGCGCCGCCACTGTCGCGGTCGCCACTCCATGCTGGCCCGCTCCGGTTTCCGCGATGATCCGCGTTTTGCCCATCCGTTGGGCAAGGATGATCTGGCCCAGCGCGTTGTTAATCTTATGGGCTCCGGTATGGAGCATGTCTTCGCGTTTGAGATAAATCTTCGCGCCTCCGAGCTGCTCGGTGAGCCGTTCCGCAAAATAAAGCGGGGTCGGGCGTCCCGCGAAATCCTTGAGCACCGCCGCCAGTTCCGATTGGAATGCGGGATCTTTCCGCGCCTTTTCATACTCCGCGGTAAGTTCGTGGAGCGCGGTCATCAGTGTTTCCGGGACGAACATTCCGCCGTATTGGCCGAAATGCCCGTGGCGATCCGGAAGGGTTTCGAGGTCGATCATAAGGGAGTGTCAGGATAAGCCGCAGGCGAGGAGCCCTGCAAACACTTCTCCTCTCACTCTCACTCTCACCTCGTCCTCGTCCTCGTCCTCGGATTTTCCAAGAGAGTGAGAGAACGCCATCGCGCGCATTGAGACCGTCAAGGATTGAGCAAAACCAAATCGAGCCCGTGCGTCTTGAAGCGTTTGAAATCATGATCGAGTGTCAGCATCCGCAAGCCGCCCCGGATCGCAAACGCCGCGAGATAGGCATCCATCCATGCTTTTGGAGCTGCGGTATCGCGGGCAGCGAGCCGATGCCAAAGGGCCACTGTCCCCGGCGGCTCCTCCCGTTCACAAATATTCGGCAGAGCCAGCAAAGCAGCCAGAGCCAACAATGCATCGCGATTGGTTAGTCCCTCTGCGCCGTAGGCCTTTAACAGGGCGGGCGTCGAAGTCAGACGCAGAAAACTTTGCTGCGTGGACCGGCAAAAGACCGCCGGATCGGAAGGCGTTGCGGCATTCAACGCTTCCAAGGCCTGCTGATGAAAAACATGGGTGGGGAAGATCGCTCCAACCCACACATTGGCGTCAAGGAGTGAGCCCGGCACGCTGCAAATCCTCCTCAAGTTGGCTTTGATTTTCGAGCGTCAGGAGTTCCTCGCCACTCATCCGGGTGGCGGGCGCGTCGGATGCGCACTGGATCCGAGGGAGACCCCCTTTCGCAATCCGGATCATCACGCTGGTCTGCGGCGATGGGGAGGCCCCCAGGCCCATGCCTTGACGGAGCAACTCAGAGACAAACTCCTTCAAGGTGCGTCCCTGAGTAACGGCCTGGATTTTGAGTGCGCGCACG
>JAYUPM010000499.1:0-2728 GCA_043760145.1 Spartobacteria bacterium | reverse complement strand
TGCACGGTGGAAGCGCTCTTTGAGGTGAAAGCCGTGGACAAACTCAATGCGCAGCTTGAAGAGCAGGGGGTGGAGCCGTGTGAAGAGGCGCAACTGATCGTGAAGCGGGTTTTCAGCGCGACAGGGGCGAGCCGGCAATTTGTTAATGGGAGCCCAACG
Organism: Spartobacteria bacterium; assembly: GCA_043760145.1. Classification (GTDB taxonomy): domain Bacteria; phylum Verrucomicrobiota; class Verrucomicrobiia; order Chthoniobacterales; family Chthoniobacteraceae; genus CAIURC01. Next base: position 2,569 of record JAYUPM010000499.1, on the reverse strand, counting down.
ACCTTGAGCGTGCTCAAGGAACTCGGCGACGGGCTCATCGATTTGCACGGGCCGCACGATCATCAGTCGCTTCTTTCCACGGACAAACAACTCGCGCTCCTCGACAGTTTTGCCGGCGCCGACCCGCTCCGGAACAAGTTCGCCGAGCTCTATCGCAAGCTGGCTGGCCTGCGCAGCGAGCACGCCGAGCTTTCCACCAATGAAGCCGCGCTCGAACGCGAGCTCGATCTGCTCAACCACCAGTCCCGCGAGATCGATGCCGCCCAGCTCCGGCCCGATGAAGAGGAGGAGCTGCTCGCCCGTTACAATATCGGGTCCAATAGCAAACGGCTCCTGGAGCTTTCGGGCAAGATCGTCGGGAGACTCTCCGAGGCCGAGGACGCCGTGCTTCCGCGCCTTGGCGAGATCGGAAAGCTGCTGCGGGATTTCGAACGGCTCGATCCTTCGGCTGCGCGTTTTTCGGATGCGCACGTGCGGGCCGTAACGGAATTGGAAGAACTCGCTGCGGGCCTTCAAAGTTACGCCGAATCGATGGAGATCGAGCCGGGTCAACTCGCGCAGATGGAAGAGCGGGTGTCGCTCTTTGAAAGCCTCAAGCGCAAGTATGGAGGGACGATTGTCGAGGTGATCGGGTTTGGCGAACGGGCCACGGAGCGGCTTAACAAGATCGCGTCACGGGGCGAAGAACTGGCGCGCCTCGCCAGGGAAATCGACGCTGCGCACACGGCGCTCATGGATGCCGGCACCAAGCTGGGCCAGAAACGCCGGAGCACGGCCCCGAAATTGGCGGCCAGCGTCACCGCACATCTGCGCGATCTCGGGTTCAAGAAATCCGATTTCGCAATCACGCTTACGCCGATGGAGAAGCCGGGCGCGCATGGGCTTGAGAGCGTGGAATTCCTGTTCGCGCCGAACCTCGGGGAACCGTCCAAGCCGTTGAAAGCGATCGCATCGAGCGGCGAAATTTCGAGGGTCATGCTGGCGGTAAAATCGTCGTTGGCGGCGCAGGACACGGTCTCGCTTTTGGTCTTTGACGAGATCGACGCGAACGTGGGCGGTGAGATCGCGCATGCTGTCGGGGCTAAGATGAAGCAGCTTGGCGAAGCGCACCAGGTCTTGTGCATCAGCCATCTGCCGCAGGTCGCAGCCCTCGCCAGCACGCAGTTTGTCGTGACCAAAGAATTCAACAATGAACGCACCATCTCGCTGCTGACAAAGGTGGAAGGCAAAAGCCGGGTCGAGGAAATTGCCCGGATGCTCGGCGGCAAAGGCGACTCCGCCCTCGCCCACGCCAGAACGCTCCTGGGATGATGCCAAGGAGGCGATGGGCCCGGAATTTTAACCCTGAGAGCTGAACACACCGGAGCGGAAGGGGGATTTTAACGCAGAGGCGCAGAGACGCAGAGGTTTTGGGCTCGGTAAAACCCACCGGAGGCGCGTATCTGTTTAGCGCCTTCCGGGGTTTGTAGTTCCGCATTTATGCGGCAATGGCGCATTCCCACACTTCTTCATTTTTCATTCTGACTATTGACTTCGCCGATCCGGACATGCTGAAGCCCAATGCCTTTAAGGATTCAAAATGACGAAAGCATTACCTCCATCTTTGGGCGTTGTGGCAGGAACGTAGCGCAGACTTCCAAGTCTGCCGTGTCGCAGGTTTCCAAACCTGCCCCGTGGGAGGAAAGGATCAAGGATGAAGGATGAGTGGCAGACTTTCACGCCAACTCTTATCCACTGCGGCCTTTTCATCCCTCATAATTCATACTTTCCTCACGCCATGGGTCTTGGAGCGCCCCTCCCGCATTCGTGACTCTCGAACCGACCCGCAATCCAATCCGAAAGCGCCAGAGGACAGGCGCACTACAAAACGCTCACGCGATAAATAGCGCGCCCAATTTATCCGACAGGTTTTGTAGTGCACTCTGCCGCTTTCGGAAGCGCTTTCCCTACCCCGCAATTTTTAACCGCAGATAACTCGGATAAACGCAGATAAAGAACCCGGAGCGGAAAAGTTTGGTTCGGCCTTCTCCCCAGCCGCGATACTCTGAAATCTGTGGTTAAAAAGTTCTCTTCGTGGGATGGCTGTGATTCGCTTCCTCAAAGGTGGGGGGGATATCCGTGTGCGCAATGATCGAAACCTTGCGACTCAGGGCCCTTGACCCGCAGCGATGCCTCTGCGATCTCTCTCTGATGCCAGCCACGCTCGAACAAGTTACCAAGGAAGCGATGGATTTGTCTCCGCGTGAGAAACTCGCCCTCGCAGAGTTTCTGCTCGAGAGCGCGGATGCCGCTGCCGACCCCGAAGCTGAGGCTGCGTGGGACTCTGAGATTCGCGACCGCATTCGCGCCATTGATGAGGGCCGCGTTGTTGGAGTGCCTTACGAGGACGTGATGCGCTCGGCGGAGGCGCGCTTGGTTCCGTGATCGTCCGTTTCATCGAGGAGGCGCAACGCGAGTTTCTCGATGCAATTTCGCACTACGAGGAGGCGCGCGCCGGGCTGGGAAGACGATTCAAGGATCAGGTGGACCGAAGCGTCTTGTGGATCGCTGATCATCCCGAGCTTTACCG
>JAYUPM010000498.1:0-2728 GCA_043760145.1 Spartobacteria bacterium | reverse complement strand
GTTCATCCTTGGAGATGGTCAGCTTTCCGGTTTGGAGCTCTTCAATTGCGGGGTTCAAAACTGGATCCTCCCCGGTCCGATGCAAATAAAACCCCTGCCCCGTTTTGCGTCCAAGCCACCCGGCATCAATCATCTTTGAAAGGATTGGCGGGATCTTGAGACGGTCTGGAAATGCGGCGGCGAGGGTGACCGCGACATCCTCGGAGATATCGACCCCGACCTCATCGATGAGACGCAACGGCCCCATTGGCATTCCGAAATCGAGCATCGCTTCATCGATGTCGCTCACGCCCACACCGGCTTCAACCAAAGCGCCCGCCTCGATCATGTAAGGGAGCAATATCCGGTTCACGAGGAAGCCGGGGCTGTCATTTACCAGGACCGGAAGCTTCCCGATTTTTTGCACAAACCGGATCACCTTCTGGACCAACTCGGGGGCCGTTTTCGGGCCGCGAATAACTTCCACCAACTGCATTTTGTGGACCGGATTGAAGAAGTGCAAACCGACCACCCGTTCGGGATATTGCGTGGCCCCGGCCAATTCGGAGATGGAAAGCGCGGAGGTATTGGTGGCGAGAATGGCCTCGGGCCGAGTCTGTGTGTCGAGCCGGCGGAAGATGGTTTTTTTGACCTCCATTTTTTCCACAGCCGCCTCGATCACCAAATCGGTGTGGCGTAAAGGAACTTCGGTGGCAACCGGCGAGATCAGCTCCATAGCCCGCCGCGCCTCGGTCGCTGTAAACAAACGGCGTTTCACGCTCTCGGCGTAAAGCTTCGCCACGTTGGCCATCCCCGATGCGACCCGGCTCGGATCAATGTCCCGAAGAGTGGTGCGCAGGCCACGGGCGCTCAGCCATTGGGCGATCCCCGATCCCATCAAGCCGGCGCCAATCACCGTGACGTGCTCGATCGCGGCCTCGGGAGCAGCGTCTGCGTTGCGTGGAAGGACGGAGAGTTTTTTTGCGCGTTCTTGCAGGAAGAAAAGCCGGAGCAGATTCTTGGTGGAAGGAAGTTCAACCAGTTCAATGATCGCCGCCCGTTCCCGGGCGAGGGACGATTCCTCATGCCAATCCGAGGCCCCTTGGAGAATCACTTCGAGCGCTCTTTTCACAGCGGGATAATGGCCGCGGGTCTTCTTCTGGATCGCGGCGCGCGCCTTGGGGGCAATCACCGCATCGATCACGGTATTGACCGGCGCGGAATGCGAAATCTGCCGGGGCCGTTTTCCCTTGGCCAACCATTGAAGCGCAGCGGGTCGAAGATACTCGCGCGTAACCACCTCGTCGATCATCCCGAGTTTAAGCGCGTGCCGGGCCGAAACGGTTTTGCCTCCGAGAATAATGTCGAGCGCGCCCGGCACCCCAATGAGACGGGGCAGCCGCGTGGAACCGCCCCATGCCGGCAAAATCCCGAGCTGAGTTTCCGGGAGGCCGAGCTTGGTGGCGCGATCCGGGGAACCGAGCCGGTAATCACACGCCAAACATACTTCATACCCACCGCCCAACGCCGCCCCGTGAACCGCAGCCACGGTCGGGATCGGGAGCGCGGCGATCTTGCTAAAAACCTCCTGGCCCAGCCCGATGAATTGGTTGATCTCGGCGGCGCTCATCTTCTTGAAGGAATGCAAATCGGCGCCGGCGACAAAGATGGAATCCTTGGCCGAGAGAATGACAAGGCCTTTGGCATCAGCGACCTGATCGATGTGGGTGTTGAGTTCCTGGAGTGTGGCCAGGTCGAAGATATTAACCGATGAATTGGGCCGATCAAAAATCAGGATCGCTATCCCTTCAGGCGTTGTCTCGCGGCGGATATTATTCATAGGTTACATCGCTTTAAGCCAGATCGCGCCGCCTTGTCCGCCGCCCACACAGAGCGACACCAGCGCATGCCGCCCACCGCGCCGGCGCAGCTCTTTGAGTGCAGTCAGCACAAGGCGCGCACCCGTTGTGCCGACTGGGTGTCCTAGCGCAATCGCGCCGCCATTCACGTTTAGTTTCTCTTCCGGAACCGGTGTCCGAAGCGCTTTCTGGCACGCAAGCACCTGCGCGGCGAAAGCTTCGTTGATCTCCACAATGTCCGCGTCTTCGAAGCGCAAATCGCAGCGGCCTTCCAGTTTCTCAATCGCAAACACAGGGCCCAATCCCATCCGCGCCGGGTCGCATCCGGCATACGCATAATCCACAAGCATTCCGAGAGGCTTGAATCCGAGTTCCGCGGCGCGGGCTTTGGTCATGACCAACAAAGCCGCTGCCCCATCGGTGATCTGCGAAGAGTTCCCGGCCGTCACCGTCCCGTGTTTATCGAACACCGGACGGAGCCCGGCAAGGATCTCCATCGACTGTTCATTGCGCGGCCCATTGTCCTGGATCACCGCTTTGCCTCCGCAATACACCGGGCAAATTTCCTCCGCCAATTTCTCCACATTCGCCAGCACCCGCCGATGACTTTGCAACGCGAACCGATCCTGTTCCTCGCGGGAAATCAGACCCTCGCGCGCAAGCAACTCCGCTGTTTCGCCCATGTTCATCCCGCAAACTGGATCGGTGAGTCCCATCTTTAAACCGATACGCGGCTCAAAATCCGCGGGGCGAAATGCGGCGAGCGCTGCGAGTTTTTTTCCGGCTGTTTTGGCTTTGGCAAACCCCGCGAATTTCCTGGCAGCGCTTTCATTAAAAAGCATCGGCACCTGGGACATGCTCTCGGCGCCCCCGACGATAAACACCGATCC
>JAYUPM010000497.1:0-6883 GCA_043760145.1 Spartobacteria bacterium | reverse complement strand
TTCCCGCATTGTCCTCATGATTTATAAGATGTTCCACGCCAGGATGTTACGTGAATTTTCGACGCTCTGCCAGCTTTATGTGTGAAATATTCGGGCTAAACCGGGACAAAGGGGACAGACAAACTGGGATGGCTTGAGGGCTTGAGGGAGGATGGTTTCAAATCGAGCGGTCGGCTTCGCAGATGGGGGAAACTGAGGAACCAGACCCTCCCGCGGAGAACCGAAAAGCGACGGGACGTCGCTGGCACGAGCACCTTTACCTCTCAATCGCAGCGTGCTTTGCCGAGGCGGCGACCTTGAGCTCTCCTGCGAGCTTTGCTTTGGCGGCCGGGAAGTGGGAAGTTTTTAGGGATCGCCAAATCTCTTTGCCGTTATGAAAGAGTCTCGCATAATATCGACCTGACTCTTTTTACCCAAATAAACGCGCTCGTAGCTCAGATGGATAGAGCAGCGGATTTCTAATCCGCCGGTCGCTGGTTCGAATCCAGTCGAGCGCACTTTGGGGGAGGTGAGCCGCTTGAAAGATCGCATTCGCCTCAGTGTCACCGAACAACGAGGTTCACCGTGGATGAAGACCCATGGCTCACCGATGTCCATGGCGAAGTGGTTAAAGCATCCTGTCGTAGCGATTATTCTTCGCGAAAGGTGGTGGAGATTGGGGCGCGGCTTGCCTGCCATGCGGGATAAGCGGCGGGGCTGATCCGAGGACGGGGACGCGAAGGTATATTAAGGGAGCAACTGCATCTGTGATGCCTCGCGCATAGCCTGCTGCAGGTTGGCAATCATGCCCGGTTCCTTGATCTTGCGGCCCTCGAAAGTTGAGACGTATAAGCTGTCGATGGCTGCCCCTTTTTCGGTGGTGATGCGCGAGAGGGCGATCTGGACTCCGACCCTGCCGAGGGCCTTGAGCAGGTAATAGAGCAATCCGAGGCGGTCCGGTGTTTGAATGTCGATGAGTGTATAGATTGGATGGGCATCGTTATCGACGACGATCCGCGTGGGAAAATCGATTTCCTGAGAGAGATGGAACTCCTGCCGCCGCATTGACTTGCCCAATTGCGGGGTAAAATCATGCTCAACGCTTTGCAGGGACTGAGTGAGCAAGTCCTCGACCCGGGTGATATCGCGCTGATCGGTCACGGCCTCAAACTTGGTGCTACAGACGCGAAAGATATCAAGGACGAGTCCATCGGTGCGGGTGAATACATCGGCGCTGAGGATATTCAACTGCACACAGGCAAATGAACCGGCGATGCGCTCCAGGAGTTGTTTGCGATCCCAGCCGCATATCCAGACTTCGCTATGACTTTGATGGGGATGAGATATCCAGCGCACAGCGGGAGCGAGGGCGTTGAATTCATCGGCGACACGGCGCTCGAAAAAGAGCCGAAAGAGTTGGACGTGCCCGACAATTTCATTGGCGGAATAGGTATGAAAATACCGATCTGGCATGTGTTCAAAATGGGCATCGATTTCGTCATGGAAATCCTGATCCAACTTCGCCCGGACGCCTAGATTAAGGCCCTCGCGTTCGATGGTCCGTTCCCGGTAAAAAGCCTCGCCATCGGCGAGATACCTGGAGGTGCTCCGGTAAAGGTGCCAGACCAGGGATTCTTTCCAATCCGACCAGTTCTCGTCGCCGGTCCCCTGCCCATCAACCAATGTGAGCAACATGAGGGAGTCGAGATTGGACTGGCTTTTTACCATGCCGGCAAACTCGCCAACAGTTGCGGAATCCTCCAGGTTGCGGCGTTGGGCAGTGCTCGACATGATGATGTGATTATCGACCAGGAAGAGAAGGACCTTGCGGCGCTCGGGAGATATCTGCAAACGGCGGGCGACGCGCTGGGCGAATACGGCGCTGGCCTCGGCATGAACCCGGGCATTGGAAGCTTTGCCTGTGTCGTGAAGGAGAAGCGAAAGATAAAGGACAAACGGATCCTCGAGTTTTTGAAAAAGCGTTTTGTATTCGTCCAGCTTCGGATTGGCGGTGTCGATGATTCGGTCAAGTTTTTCGATACAGACCAGGGTATGTTCATCGGCCGTGTATCGGTGAAAGAATTCGTGCTGCACCAGGCAGGTTAACTGGCCGAACTCAGGGACATACCGGCCAAGGAAATCGACCTGATGCATGGCACGCAAAATCCAGCCCACCTCCCCTTTGCGCGAACAGATGGCGGTGAACGTCTCCCGGGTTGCGCGCCCGTATTGGAATGTCTTGTCCACCAAATGCAGGCGTCGCCGGACGAGTTGCTGGAGGTCCGGGCTAATCTGGAGCTCGCGCAGTTGCATATGCTGAAAGAGCCGCATGAGCCGGGGCGGATCCTGGTTAAAGATATCGCGCGACTCGGCATAGAGGAGGCCATCGACGCTGCGAAAACCATCGAAGTGTTCGCTTGTGTCCTTCGGGCGCCGAAGAAAGCCGAAGAGGCGGGTGCGCTTTTTTTGCGGGGGCGGGGCAAGGCTCAGCCGCTGTGAAATCAACTCCGTGATGTTGAAAATATTGCGTGCGTGCTGATAGTAATCGCGCATGAAAGCCTCACTGCGCCGGAGAATGTTCTTCTGGGGATAATCGAGCTTGCTCGCGATCTGGAGTTGCTGGCTGAGGATAATGACATCCGCGGAGCGCTTGTTGAAGTAATGGAGTTCAGTGCGCACGCGGAGCAGGAAATCATAGGCCCGGTCCAGGATCCGGCGCTCGGTTTCATTGAGGAGCTTTTTCTCAACCAACCCGGCGGTGGATTGGACGCGCTCGGCGAAGAAGCTGATCCATAGAAGGTTTTGGTAATCGCGCAGGCTGCCGCAGCCGTTTTTGATATTGGGCTCCTGCATGTAAACACTGCTGCCGAATTTGGCGTGACGCTCGGACTGATTGGTCACCCGGTCGGCGATATACTCCTTAATGTGTCCTTCCACGCATTCACGGACAAAAGCGGCCCGAAACTTTTCAAAGAGCGCTTCATCCCCAGCCACCAATCGGGACTCCATGAGCGAGGTCTTTGAAAGCATGTTGGCATTTGCCTCCTTGGTCGCGCTGGAAATGGAACGCGTGGAGTGGCCCACCTTGAATCCGATATCCCACAGCATGTAGAGGATCTGTTGCACGGCCTCGTGAGTGCGCGGGTCGACTGTCTTCGGCGAGTCCGGATGAAGGAACATGATGTCCACATCGCTGAAAGGATTTAGCTCGCCCCGGCCGTATCCGCCAATCGCCACAAGGGCCAGCTTCAGGGGACGCGCCACAGTCGTCGGATCCGCGGCAGATGCAGCATCCAAAAGATGGCGCAGCACAATATCCACCAAGCTTGCCCGCTGCCCGCAAATTTCGCGGCCACCGCTTCCGCTATAATGTTTTAAGCGGATCCGATGGTTCTCGATCTTAATGAATTTTTTGTAGAGCGAGAGGAGTTCTGCGGAATTCAACTTCCCCTGCGAGAGCAATTGCTGCTCGGCATGGGCCAGGACTTTTTCACGATGACGAAGAGCGTTGGAAGACATCGGATGGTGGCATCAATAAAACAGCGGTTCCTAATACCCGAGCGCGAGTGAGTCAGTTCCGGAGTGTCGGTTCATTGGCATCCGTGGATCAAAACTACAGGTTAATCTGCAGTCGCTTGATTTTCCCGTATAAGGTTGGCCGATGAATACCGAGGATGCTCGCGGCCTTTTTCTTGTTCCCGTGCGCCTGCGCCAGGGCGAGGAGAATCGTCTCCTTTTCCCGGTCCTCAAGGTTGAGCGACTCGGTTCCCACTCCATGTTTAGGGATATTCTGAAGCAGCGTGGGCAACTGAAGTTCCTTGGGAAGCTGCCTTGGGCCGATTATTCCGTGGTCACACAGGATCACCGCATACTCAATTGCGTTCTGGAGTTCGCGCACGTTCCCCGGCCACCGATAATGCAGGAGGATATCGAGCGCCTCGGCATCAATTGAAGGCTCAGGCCTGCCCGCCACCGCAAACTGTTTTAAAAAAGTTGCGATCAATGCGGGGATATCCTCAGGGCGTTCACGCAACGGAGGAATTTCAATCTGGAATGTATTGAGCCGGTAGAAAAGATCCTGTCGCAACGACCCCGCCCGGACCGCTTCGGCTGGGTTGCGATTGGTTGCGGCAATTAACCTGAAATTAGCGGAAATGGTCTTGGTGCTTCCCAGTGAGCGGAACTCGCGCTCCTGGAGGACCCGCAGGAATCGGGTTTGCAACTCGGGTGGCATCTCAGCGATCTCATCGAGAAAAAGAGTGCCGCCGGAGGATTCGCGAATCATGCCTGGAAAATCGCTCAAGGCACCGGTGAATGCGCCTTTGATATAACCGAAAAGCTCCGCCTCGATCATATTGATGGGGAAAGCGGCGCAATTAAGTTTTACAAGGGGCCCGGAGGCTCGCTGGCTGCGGCGATGGAGATGATTGGCGACGACTTCCTTGCCGACCCCGCTTTCGCCGGTGAGAAGCACATTGGCATCCGTGGGCGCGACCCGTTCGAGGAGTTCATGCATGCCGCGCATGCTCCGGCTCATGCTTACTGGAGCCAGTTGCTGCTCGGCGCGTTTCAGGCGCTGGGAGAGTTGTTTTTTTTCCGCCCGCAAATCCTCTGCTTCCTTCATCAACTCGCGCTGCTCAAGGGCCCGGGTCATCAAGCTCAGAAGCTCCTCGGCCGCATACGGCTTGCTGATGAAATGGAACGCCCCTTCCTTGATCGACTCGATTGCGTTACTGAGCGAATCGTGCGCCGTCAAAATAATGACAGGGAGTGCCGGGAACTCGCGCTTGAGATTGCGCAACACGTCGAGTCCATCGGCATCGGGCAACCCGAGATCGAGGAGAACCAGGCTCGGATTATATTTCCGCACCAGCGTCATTCCAGCTGACGCCGTGGGCGCAAGATGCGGCTCATAGCCATGGCGCCCCAGCAACGCCTCAAGGGTCATTAGGATGGTGCGTTCGTCATCGATGACGACCAGTGAATGGGTTTTTCTCTCAGCCATTATCGGCAAGGGGTGCATGCCTCAGGGTGACCCGCGTAATCGTTCCTTCTTTAGCGGTATCCTGTAAAAATTGGAGATCGCCTCCGTTAAGCGCCAGCAGTTGTCGGGCATGGAAGAGTCCCAAACCATACCCGCCACGGCGCGTTGTCACAAAGGGTTCCATCCCCCATTGTTCCAATGGCAAGTCAATGCTTCTTGGCCGGGCCCGCAGTTCAAAGACAAGTGTATCGGCGGCAGCGCGCACTGAGGCTTCCAAGGGATGGGCGGGATCCTGGAATTGGAGGGCATTTCGGCAGAGTTCGCAGAGGGCGTTGAACATCATTTCCATGTCGAATTCAACGGTGACCTCCCCGGTATCCACCTCCCATTGAATTGAAGGAGCTTGATCAGGCAGCATGTGGGCCAGCCGTTGCTGGAAATCCTCAAAAAACATTGAAGCTTTTAACGCAAGTGGGTTTGGCTTGGAGACACTTAACTGGGCAGTCATTGCCTGGATGGAGCGGGCGGCTCCCGAAATCATGGCGCGCAGTTTTTTCAACTCGGCCGTCAGTTCTGGATCTGTCGACAATTCAGCGAGATAAGCCGATTGGAGATCCATGGAACCGAGGTGATTGCGAGCGTCGTGGGAGAATTGCCGCACGAATTTTACAACGCGATCGAGCGGGACGGCGGTGTTGTTCGCGGGAATATTCTCTTGGGCCATAAAAACTATTTGAGTGAAAAGCGCTCTTCTCCCGGGCTCGTGGCGGCGACCCGCTGAACCAACAGATCATTCGCCGCGAGATGGGTTAGGACGTGGTAAACCGCTTCAGTCTCCGCATGCAGGCGGCCCGCAATCTCTTCACAGCGCAGGGGCACCCCGCTCCCGCTTTCGGCCAATAATCGGCGCACAGCCAATTGGAGATCAATCACAGCGGTTGCCGCCTTTTTGCCGGCCTCGACCCCGGGTTGATGATAGGCGTTGATATTGACCAGGGATGCATAGAACCCAACAGCGCGTTCATATAGCGCGATCAAGGCACCGACCGTGAACGCGCTCACTTCACTGAGGCTCACCGTGATTGAGTCCCTGCCCCCTTCATAAAGGGCTGTGCGCGTTCCCCGGAGGAAACCCTGCAGGTAATCGCCGCTCGTCATGCCGGGCTCCACCTCCATGGAAACTCCTGGGCGCCCCTTGCGGACCTCAATAAAAGTGACAAAGAAATTCGGCACGCCATCGCGCAATTGCTGCACATAAGCGTGCTGATCGGTGGAGCCTTTGTTCCCGTAAACGGCGATCCCTTGATTGACCTTTTTTCCACTGAGATCGAGTTCCTTGCCAAGGGACTCCATCACGAGCTGCTGGAGATACTTGGAAAAGAGCACCAGCCGATCTTTGTAAGGAAGCACAACCATGTCTTTCTCTCCTCGACCATTCCCGGCAAAATGCCACATCAGGGCGAGCATCATTGCCGGATTTTTAGCGGACTCACCGAGGCGGGTCCATCGATCCATCGTCGCGGCCCCTTCAAGGAAGCTGCGCATATTCAAGCCCTGGAGCAGAAGAGGCACCATGCCGACCGCGCTCATCACCGAGGTGCGGCCTCCAACCCAATCCCACATCGGGAAGCGGCGCAGCCATTTTTGCGCAATCGCGAGCTTGTCGAGTTCACTGCCCGCGCCAGTCACAGCGACGGCATGCTGGGCGAAATTGAGGCCGAGCGCTTCGTATGCCGACCTGGCTTCAAGCATTCCATTGCGGGTCTCTTTTGTCCCGCCGGACTTGGAAATAACAATGCTCAATGTGTGCTCAAGCCTGTATTTAAGCCCATCGAGCACACGATCGATTCCATCAGGATCGGTGTTATCGAGGTAATGAAGCCGGATCGGGTCGTCGTTTGTGCCCAACGCGTCCGAGAC
>JAYUPM010000496.1:0-6916 GCA_043760145.1 Spartobacteria bacterium | reverse complement strand
ATGGCGAGGTCGATTACTATCACGGCATTGGACCTTGGTATGGACAGTATCGCTGGAACACAAAACGCGCCCTTGGCGGAAGCGCACTACTCACTGCTGGCGGCCATGCGCTCGACGCCCTTCTTCTCTGCATGGGAAGCGATGTCGTCGAAGTCACCAGTTACGGCACTCAAAGCGCGCACCCGATTTTTGCGGCATACGAATATCAGACCAGCACCGCGACGCTCCTGCGCTTTGCGAACGGCGCGGTGGGAAAATGCGCCGCGATCGTGGACTGTCTGCAACCGTATTATTTTCATACCCACCTGGTCGGAAGCGAAGGGAGCATTTTGGACAACAAATTCCACAGCCAAAAGCTTGCGGGATTGGACAAAGGAAAATGGAGCGAACTCAGCATGAAACTCCTCGATAGTGGCGACGTGAATGATCATCCATACACGACACAATTCCAGGCCTTCTTCGACGCGCTCGATAACGACACACACATGCCGATGAGCAGCTTTGCCGATGCCTTTGTTTCCCACCGCGTCATGGCCGCAGCCGACCTTTCCGCCAAGGAAGGACGCGCGGTGAAGGTGGGAGAAATAAAGGGATAAAGAATGGTAAAGAACTGAGGGGTTAAAGAACTAGCTTCAGAAACCGCCCCAAAACCAAATCCAAAAACAGACCCAAGCCTGCCCGCAATTTCCGCCCGCCCCTAGCACTTTGCTCTTTGCACTTCCCCCTCCCTCTCTACTCCTATGACCCCTCCATCCTCCCCCCTCTCACGCCGTTCTTTTCTCCAGAACTCTTCGGCTGCGCTCGCTTCCACCGCGCTAATCGCCGGGTTCCCCTCCATTGGTCGCTCTGCCGATACCAAGACTCTTAAAGTCGCGCTTGTTGGTTGTGGCGGACGGGGCACAGGCGCCGCCAACCAGGCGCTCGCGGCGGACAAAAATGCGGAGCTCACCGCGATGGCGGATCTTTTCCCCAACCAACTCGAACAGAGCCTGGAGAACCTTTCCAAGATCCATCCGACCACGGTCAAAGTGGATGCCGCCCACAAGTTTATTGGACTCGATGCCATCGATAAAGTGCTCGCCTCGGATGTCGATGTGATCCTTCTCACCACGCCTCCCGGATTCCGCCCGGAACACTTCGAAAAATGCGTGAAAGCCGGCAAACATACGTTCTGCGAAAAACCGATTGCTGTTGATGCTCCTGGGGTCCGCCGTTTTCTTGCCGCGGCCAAGGAATCAAAAGCTAAAGGGCTCGGCGTCCAGTCTGGCTTCTGCTGGCGCTCCAAATATGCCGAGCGCGAAACTTACAAGCGCATTCGAAAAGGCATGATCGGTGAGGTGCGGGCCGCGTATGGAACGTATCTGGGCGGGACCCCGTGGGTGAAAGAGCGCCAGCCGGAATGGACCGACCTAGAGTATCAGCTTCGCAACTGGATGTATTTCTGCTGGCTCTCAGGCGATCATATCGTCGAGCAAGCGGTCCATACGGTGGACAAAATGTGCTGGGCTTTCAACGACGCGGCCCCAATCAGCGCCACCGGGCAGGGCGGACGCCAACAGCGGATCGAGGAACAATTCGGCCATGTCTATGATCACTTCAGCGTCGTCTATGAGTTCCCCAATGCCGGCCGCGGAATCATCGCCTGCCGCCAGCAGCAAGGGTGCGCCAGCGATGTCTCCGATCATGTGCTCGGCACCAAAGGATTCGTGCGCCAGACAAGCGGCAGGATGAACGTGATCCAAGCCGGCGACACCAAATGGAAATACGAGGGGGAAAAGAACGACATGTATCAGACCGAGCATGACGAATTCTTCGCGTCGCTCCGGAAAGGGACGCCGCTCAATTTCGCCGACAAACTTGCCCACTCGACCATGGTCGCGATCATGGGCCGGATGTCCGCATACACCGGCCAGACCATTACCTGGGAAGAGGCATGTAACTCCAAGGAAACGCTCTACCCGCAAGAACCGCTTGATTTCAAAATGAACCTGCCGACCCCGCCAGTCCCAATGCCGGGCCGGACCAAGTTCGTGTAAAAAACGCAGAGGGGAAATGGGCCCCGGAATTTAACGCAGAGGCGCAGAGACGCAGAGATTTGAAGGCCGGAAATGGGTCTGATTAAACAACGTCACCCGCCTTAGAAATATCGTATTAGGTTTGTTCCGCCCCCCTCTGCGCCTCTGCGTCTCTGCGTTAATTCCCCTCTGCCTCGGGCGGGTTCAGTTCTCTGGATTAATTCCCCTCCGACTCCGGTGGGTTCAGCTCTCTGGGTTAGATTCCCCCTCTGCGTTTGGATCGCATCTCTGCGTTACTTGCCGCGGGACTTGCCAAGGCGCGCCCCCTTCCGCTAAAGCCTCGCCTTATGAACCCCTCCCCTCGCCCCAAGCTTTTCATCATGATGGTGCTCCAGTTCTTCATCTGGGGTGCGTGGTTGCCGCCGATCTTCCATCTTATGGGGGCGAAAGAAGGATTGAATTTCAACCCAACCGAGCAGGCACTTATCGGCAGTTGTTTTGCCATCGCCTCGGTCCTCGGCATCTTCTTCTCCAATCAGTTTGCCGACCGGAATTTCGCCGCGCAAAAATTCCTAGCGTTCAGCCATCTGGTAGGCGGGCTTGCAATGATCGGATTGTTTTTCGCCAAAAGTTTTGCGCCGTTCTTCGCGTTGATGCTGATTCACTCGTTCTTTTATGTGCCGACGATTTCCGTCGGAAACTCGCTCGCCTTCGCCAATCTTAAAGATCCCGCCAAAGAATTCGGGTTCATTCGCATGGGTGGAACGATCGGGTGGATCCTGGCGACAGTGCCTTTCTATTTCATCCTCAAGGGCAAGAGCGGCGCGGCACTCGCCGATGCAGAAAGCTACGCCTTCATCGTGGCCGGCGTCGCCTCGCTGATCCTCGCCGCATTCAGCCTGACCCTGCCGCACACTCCGCCAAAACCCGCCACCGAAGGCCGGGACGCACTGGCGTGGCGCGAAGCCATGAAACTCCTCCGCTATCCCTTTCTTGCGGTGCTCTTTATCGTCACGTTCATCGACGCAACGATTCACAATGGCTACTTCGTCATGGCCTTCGGTTTTCTCGCCGATATTGGCATTAAGCCTCAGAATATTATGTTCGTCATGGGTATCGGGCAGGTCGCCGAAATCCTCACCATGGTCGCCCTCGGCGCGGTGCTCGCCAAGCTCGGATGGCGGACCACGATGATCCTCGGAATCCTCGGACACGCCGCGCGTTTTGCGGTCTTTGCCTTCTTCCCAGAGAACCAGTCCGTCATCATCGCCGTGCAAGTTCTCCATGGCATTTGTTACGCGTTCTTCTTTGCAACACTCTACATCTTCATCGATGCGGCTTTCCCCAAGGATGTGCGCTCCTCCGCGCAGGGCCTTTTCAATTTGCTGATCCTCGGCCTTGGCGATCTCGCAGCGAAATGGCTCTTTTTGCCGCTCATGAAAAAATGGACGGTGAGCGTTGATGTGGCCGGCACCGCGACCACGATGATCGATTACCACAAGCTTTTCCTTGTCCCATCAGCCATGGCGCTCGGTGCGGCGATCCTGCTCGCCATTGCGTTTCATCCGCCTAAGACCGGCACGCTCGAAGACCCCGCAGTCGCCCCGCATTAGGGCGCAGCTCTAACGGGGTCTATCTGCGCTCATGGTAATCACACGCATCCTGATTTGCGCTGCGATCCTATCGGTCGCAGGTTGCCATACCCTCGCCGTTTTAGGCGGTGGGGCAGTAACGAAAACAGTGGTGGTGCGCCCTTTGGAAAAGGAGACAAACCAGCTAGTCGAGGCGGTTCCTGAATTTATGGGGGCTGCCACTTATTTTTCGTTGAGTGAAAGCAATCGTTATTACGATGCTCCCTTGAACTGGCTCACCGAGGTGCGTCGTGATGGGACGATGAGAATAACATGGACGGCTCGAAGAAATGCCAGGGAGGGATTGTATCTCACAGAAGCGGGCTTTCATCCGGTGGAAGTTCCGTTGACCAGCGCGACGGTAATTGCCAAGAAGGACGAATTCCGTCTCGAATCCCAAGCGGTGACTCTCCGGATGTCCGGCAATACTGCGTATCTGCCGAAACCCGATCGCGGCTCTTACCGGGCAAGAAAATTGACCCGATAACCCCTGCGGGGAGCGCTAGAGATTATCCATGAGCTTTAAGGATCAAGTGAGTATGCTCAGGCGGTGGCGTTAAGGCTCGCTTCCGCACCAAGCGATCATGAAAGAGGAACTGCAAACGCTCCGCGACATTACCACCAGGCTTGAGGCTGTCGGGATGGATTACATGCTCACGGGTTCCGTGGCGCTGAACTTCTACGCCCAGCCACGGATGACGCGGGACATAGATTTGGTCGTGGCCTTTTTTCTGAAGGACGCAGCGCGCATCGAGCAGGTCCTGGGGGCGGATTACTACGTCTCCGCCGAAGCGGCGCGCGATGCGGTGCTGCACCAGAGTTGCTTCAACGCGATCCATCAAGGCACCCTAACGAAGGTGGATTTCATGGTGCGCAAAAATGAGGAATACCGCCGCCTCGAGTTTACGCGAAGGGTCCGGATGCCGGTGGACGGTTTCGAACTATGGGTGGTCAGCAAGGAGGACTTGATCCTTTCGAAGTTGGACTGGGCGCGGGACTCACATTCCCAACGGCAACTCACCGATGTGGAGAACTTGATTGCCACAGGCTGTGACATGGAATACGTGAAGGAATGGTCAGCAAAATTGAACCTGACAGATATGCTGACACGGGCTACTCGGTGAAGGATACCCCGCCGGAAATTAACGCGATGATTTTCCGCCAGATGATGAGCCGCACACCAGGCGAGCGAATGATGATGGGCATGGAAATGACCGCCACCGCAAAAGCGCTGGTCTGGGCCTCGATCCCAGCGGATCTTCCGGAAGCTGAACGGAGAGCGGCGTTCTGTGAGCGATTCTACGGCTCCACCGCCTTTTTACCGCCTCCTAAGGGCGTGTAAGGCCCTGGAGTGTGCGACCGCCATAATATGCGCCCGATCCTCCGCAAGGTTTTGTAGTGCGTGTAGTCCTCTACCGCTTTTTGGATGGGATCCCGGGTGGGGAAACACGGTGCCAGCGCTTGCCTGCTCATCAGGACGACGCTAGATATTGTCCATGAGCGTTAAGGATCAAATTCTTCAAGCAATCCACCGACTCCCCGATGACATCGGTTACCGCGACGTTACGGAGGAAATTGCGTTTCTAGCTGCGGTCCACGAGGCGCAATGCGACATTGATGAAGGCCGCGTCGTTTCCAATGAGCAGATGAAGACGCGAATTTCCGAATGGACCGGAAGCTAATCTGGACAGAGAGAGCATCGAGTGACATTGAGGCGATCGTCCGCTACATCGCCCGTCGCAATCCGAGCGCGGCTTCAAAAATCGGATTCGGTATTTATGATCGCGCTCAGATTCTCATTCAGAATCCTGACGCCGGGACGATATTGGATAAGTGCCGCGATGGGGGCTGGCATAAATTGATCTATCGGAGGTGGAAGATTATTTATACGCGAAGATGGCTGCGCCCCCAATGGGCAACGCATAACTGCTCCACGCCCATTCCTTGCCCCATGTCGTTGAGGCGCCGGACGTCCTCGTCATCGTTGACGCGTCGCTGTTTTAGGTCGGCACTCGTGTTCGCTGGTCAGCGCGAGGGAGGCCGCCCATGCCAGGAAATCTGGGACCGGCTGAAGCCGGAACTACGAACTTTTTCACGTTTCCATGGCCGCTACAGCAATTCGAGTTGGGGATCATCAGGCTCTTTGGGCGGGGCAAGTTCTTCGGGGCCCGGCAACGTGATGGTTTTTCCAAAACAGAGGGCGATCCGCTGGACTGTGTGCGGCGCGAAACCCTCGAAATGGTTGTTCGCGTATACGAAGGCACGGGCAATCTGATTCTGGTGTTGCTGGATCCGCATCGTCCAGCTCTCCAGCGAACCCCCACGCGGCCAGAGCAGACCTTTGTAACGATGGACCCGGCTCCCGTCCCCGCGATATTTCGTCGTCAAATCACCAAGAAGCCGGATGTAAAGGAAATCAGTCGTCCGGGGCAATAATTCGAACGCGCCTTGGGAAGCAAGTTCGAGGGACGTGGCATCGGCCCAGACCCAGCAAATACCGGCCTGCTCAAGGAGATGGGTGATTCTCGGCATATGCCAGCTCGGGTCCCGGAACTCGATGGCGAAACGGAATTCGCGCGGAAGGTGATGAATGAACTCGCGCAGCACCGGCTCGTCGTATTTCAAAGTGAAATAAGGCGGCAATTGCACGAGAATGGCGCCCAGCTTCGGGAGCAATGGCTCGATGGCGCAAAGGAATTCCTTCATGAGAAGGGCCGAGTCGTGGAGCTTGCGCTCATGAGTGATGGCCCGGGGCAGTTTCACCGAGAAAACGAAGTTGTCCGGGGTCACCTCCAACCAATGGGCTGCAACGCCCGGGCGCGGGATGGCGTAAAAAGTGGAATCGATTTCAACGGAATCAAAAAAGTGGGAATAAAATTCCAGCCAATGGTTTGCGCCGAGGTGTTCCGGATAAAAAACACCGCGCCAATCCTCAAAACTCCATGCGCATGAGCCAGTCCGAACCTTTGCGCCCAGGATGTCCATTGCTGATTGGGATGAATTGGAGCCCGTTGCTTCCATAAAATCCATTATTCCACCTCCGTGCCGGAAAGCGACTCTCCCGATTCCCCTGCACCGCTTGACGCCCCCACTTGGCATGGCTAGCGTGCGCGCTCTAATGAGGAAGCTTGCCCTTTTATCCACCCTTTGGCTGCTCTGCACCGTCCTGCCGCCAGCCGACGCCGCCATCATTTATCGATCCAACGAAGGATGGAGTGTGGAGGGCGATGCCAGCAGCGCGGTGGAAGGAAGCGCCGCCGAACAAATGGC
>JAYUPM010000495.1:0-2741 GCA_043760145.1 Spartobacteria bacterium | reverse complement strand
CTCTGCGTTAAAATCCCCTTCCGGCTCCGGCGAGTTCAGTTCTCCGGCGACTGGATTGGAATTGGTGGCCGGGTGCGCCCCAACAACTGGCGAATCCCCGGAAATAGCTCGATTGCCAACTCTTAAAGACTTTCTTTAAGGCATACATTCGCCCATCCGCGCCACCGACCGCTCGATTTGAAACCATCCTCCCTCAACCCACCACAGTGTCTCTGTCCCCTTTCTCCCTGGACTCAAAATCATTCCGGCGCAGCCAATCCCCAGCAATATACACTTGGTTACGATAGCGCAAATCAGCTGGTAGCGGCAACTCTCAAGAACGTAACCAGTGGAGCTACTTTGCAGGAAGAGGACTTCGGGTTCGATTTAATTGGTAACCGGACGCTGGCACAAAAGGATCAAGCCCCCGAAATTGGGCAGTATAACGAACTAAATCAGCTCGTTAGCAAAAGCGCGGGGGGGAGCATGCAGGTCCGTGGTGGTCTCAATGAAGCTGGTTCGATGACGATTGAAAAGTTGTCCGGGACCGGTGGAACGGTTCAGTCCAGTAAGGTGGCCACGGTTGAGAGTGGATCCAATAAGTTCACAGCGCAGATTCCGGTTGAAGTGGGAGCAAACGCACTCCGACTAAAGGCCAAGGACGCAAGCGGCAACGAAACGATTAAAGAAGTAAGCATTAACGTGCCGAGTGGTCCGTCGTTTACTTATAAACATGACCTCAACGGCAATTTGATTGAGGTGAAAGAAAACGGGGTAATTACCCGCATTTACGAATGGGACGCTGCCGATCGTATGGTTGCAGCTCATGACCCAGTAACAGACAAACACACCCTGTTTTCGTATAACGGCTCAAGCAAGTGGGCAAAGATCACCCACAAAGTCGGGGTTAACGTAATTGGTGAGAAACGTTTTGTATGGGAAGGGATAAGTTTGGCAGAAGAACGAGATGCGAGCGACGTTGTCCAAAAGCGCTTCTTTGGCTCTGGAGAATGGCGAGTCGGTGATTTGAAACTCTTTTATCTACGGGATCATTTGGGGAATGTGCGAGAGATGACCGATTTCGCAGGGGCAGTTCGAGCCAGATACAGTTATGAGCTTTGGGGCAAGAGGGCAAAGATTAGCGGCGATCTGGAGTCAGACTTCGGATTCACAGGTCACTATTTTGATGCTCCCACTGGACTGACTGTCGCTCCGTTCCGCTTCTATGATGCCGAACTCGGTAGATGGCTATCCAGGGATCCTATCGCGGAAGAGGGAGGGCTGAACCTTTATGGATACGCGTTCAACAGTCCGGTCAACTACGTTGATCCTGAAGGTGCTAGTCCAACACTTGTAACCGGCGCAATTGGTGCGGGTATTGGCGCTCTCGTTGGTGGTGGCATCACTGCGTGGAACGGTGGGAGTTGGTCAGAGATCGGAATGAGCGCCGGTCGCGGGGCCATTGCCGGAGGTGTTGCCGGATTAACAATGGGCATAGGTGGTGGCGCTGTTGCAGGCGTCTTTGGCGGAGGAGTGCTAGGCGGAGCAGCGAGCGGGGCAGTGGCGGGAGCCGCGGGAAATGTTGCCGCTCAAGGCTTCGACTTCGCCACCGGCTCTCGGTGCGAGTTCGGCTGGGGTGAACTCGGCATGAGCGCCGGGGCTGGAGCTTTGTTCGGAGGTGCTTTCGCACGTCCTTGGACTGCTCCGAATCAGCAGATTACTAGTTGGGCGTCCAATGGAGTTACTCCCAACCTTGATCCAGGAAGATGGGTGATGACGGGCGGACCATCTTTAGGAAATTATGCGCGGACCGTCGGACCAGCGTTGCGTGGCTATCCGTATGGCAACTCCGCTACATCGACGGTGCCGGGGAGCACATTATCCTATCCTCCCGGAGCTACAGGAAACATGGCTGGCATCCTCGGGCAGCGAGTAGTCAACCCGTAGCATTACCGTGTGAAAGAAGGTAGATCGCGACTCGTTCGAGTGAGTGAAGCCTCAGCTATGATCTGCGGGCTTGGGACTTGCCTAGCTTTGGGTATCTGCCTCCTTCATCCAATCATCGACTGGCAAAAAGGTGTGCTTAGAACTTTTGCCCACTACGCCGGAATGTCTGCCGCGATGACCATTCCTTTCCTCGTCGGCTTCTTGATTTCGGCGTATTGCGTGCGGAAGTTCAGCCGTTGACCAACCGCCCGCCGCGCAGGAGCTGCGCCGTCGCAGCGCTCGGCCCACTTAACCGCCAGAGCCCTGCGCCGTCACACCTCCTGCTGAACGCCGCGCCCGAGCGGACCATCCTTCCGCTCCGCCAACCGCCGGCGGTCACGGGGGCTGCTTGGCGAACCGCTGCGCCCGGGCACCCTTTCAATTACCCACAGTTTTTTCTCCCTATCGCAAATCCTAATTGGATGTCGGTCAGGCGGGATAGCCCGCTCCAGCAGGGAAGTGTCCAACTTGCTGGAGCTTATCCGGGGAGCGGGGGCGCGATGATCTCGGCGGGGCCAGTTACTCCACAGGTGTTACCGAAGAAAAGGATGAATTATGAATTATGAAGGATGAAAAAGGGGGCGCGGGGCGCACTGACAGTTGTGGATCAAAGTGGCGCTGTGATTTGGCATAACAGGCCAGAGGGCGGCTGGAAGCCGGTGTCTGTTTAGCGTGTTTGTCTGAGTATCGGCTGCTGGATGGGAGATTGAAAATGGATGGACGAGAGCAGCTGTTCTCGTGTCTCGGTTCTTCAAATTTTCAATTTTCAATTTTCA
>JAYUPM010000494.1:0-2743 GCA_043760145.1 Spartobacteria bacterium | reverse complement strand
GCGGGGTTTCCAATGATACGCGACTTAGCGTTTTAAGTCCTTTGATAACATGATGCAGGGAGTAAAGGTCCGCGCGAGTCGCCAGGTGAGAAAGATATGGCAGGGGTGCCGTGACGCTTGCTTGCTCTGGAATATCGGCAAGGAGCGCGGCTTTAACCTGACGATGCCATAGCTTTTCTTTCGAAGCGGCCAGATCATAGGCCAGGCCTCTGGCAGGTCCGATCCAAACCTGTCCGATTCCGCAGAGGATTAGAATCCCGAGGGCTATCGCCTTCCGAAGTCGCAGTTGCGTTAGAGATTGCGCAGCGCCGATCCAAAAAATTGGAATCAATGGGGCGGCGTAATGAAATTGAATGGACCATTCGGATGAACGCCAGGAGAGAAGATGTTGGAGGAGAATCGGCAGTCCGATAATCAGCCATTGCGGCCGCAATAGCGGTAATCCCAGCAGCGGAATCAACAACCCCAAAACAAGGTTGCCTTCCGTGAGGCCTCGCCAGAGCGCGCGCATGGCCTTGCCGGGTTCCGTGAAAAAACCGGCGACAATGTTGGGACCGGAATTTCCCAAGTGCGAATAAAGCTCCAGGTAATCAACATTGCCGGCATTGAGCGCCGGACTGATGACGTTCCCATAAAGCAGCAGCCAAAGACCGGCAACCAGACCTGGAATAATATTCCAGCGGATCTGCCATGCGCGTTCCCGTTTCCATTCGATCGCGGCGTGAACTCCGCAGAAGCCGACCATGAGCAGCGCCAGATTCTCCTTGGTCGCCAGCAATGCCAGGAGCCAGAGCCAAAAATGTCCGAGTCGATGCTTGGTGCGCGCTTCAAACAGGAGAAGAAGAAAGGGGATCGCCAGGGCTTCGGGATGGAACTCGTGGAGGCCGACAAATCCCGTTGCAGGGGTCAACAGGGTGGCAATCGACATGCACTTAGCGGTGAAAGAATCCAATCCAAGATGCTGCGAGATTCGCCATGCCGTGAATGGGGCGGTCGCAATCGCGAGGATTTGTAGTGCCACCAGCAGCATCGGATGCGGACAAATCGCAAAAAGCGGAGCCGCGAGAAAAACAATGGGCTCCGCATGGTTCCCCAGCATAGGAACATTCAGAAGCGATACATGCCACTGACCGTGAATAGCCAGCCAGAGTGACTGGACGTAGAATGCGAGGTCGAAACTGCCGTATTGAAAACTCCACCATCGCCACCATGAGCCTGTGAAAATCACCACGACAAAGACCGCTGCCGCCGCGTAAATGGGGATTGGGGCAAAGCGACGAGTTGGCAGCATCGCCCTCACTATATCGTTGCGGTCAAGGTTTGAAGTTCCTTCCTTGAGCTTTTCATACGGCGCTTTCCCAGTAGGGTTGGGAGGCAACTCAGGCCTGTTTAGGTCCGCGCAATGAATCGAAGCACGAATTTACCCATAGGCACACTGGTCAGTAAGACGGTCCATTCCACGCCCGTCTACGACATCCATACGCATCTGTATGACCGCGCCTTTGGCGGCCAGCTCCTTTGGGGAATCGATGAACTGCTCACTTACCATTATCTCGTTGCCGAAGGCTTTCGTTCCTTTTCGCTTTCACATGAAAAATTCTGGGCGCTCCCAAAACCCCGACAGGCGGAAGAGATATGGAACGCGCTTTTTATTGAGAACTCACCAATCTCTGAATCGTGTCGCGGGGTGCTGACCACGTTGAACCGACTCGGGTTTGACGTGAAGAAGCGGGATTTGGAAGGCCTCCGGCAGCATTACTCCCAGTGGAAAGTGGAGGACTTCATCAATAAATCCATGCAAGTAGCCAATGTGCGAAAAGTTTGCATGACCAATTCCCCATTTGATGACCTTGAGCGGCCCGTGTGGGAAAAGGGTTTTGTCCGGGACGAACGGTTCGCAGCTGCGCTTCGCATCGATCCGTTGCTTCTGGACTGGGAAAATACGGCGCCCAAATTATCCGCGATGGGTTACAACGTGAGTGTTGATTTTTCCGGCCAGACGTTTGGCGAAATCCGCCGGTTCCTTTCGGATTGGACCCGCAAAATCGATTCCCAATACTTCATGGTTTCGTTGGGACCTGATTTTACGTTTCCCGATCATGGCCCGGCGGGATGTTTGATCGAACACGCCCTCATGCCGCACGGCCGGGAGCACAACCAGGCGTTTGCACTGATGGTCGGCGTTCGCCGCGATGTGAATCCGTTGATCGGTCCCGCCGGGGACGGTGTTGGTTTGGCAGATGTCGGGGCAATTGAACGGCTCTGTGCCGCGTTCCCGGAAAACAAATTCCTCTGCACCGTCCTGGCCCGCGAGAATCAGCACGCGCTTTGCGTGGCAGCCCGCAAGTTCCGGAACCTGCATCTATTCGGTTGCTGGTGGTTTATGAACAATCCATCGCTTATTGAAGAAACGACCCGGATGCGGCTTGAGCTGATTGGCTTAAGCATGACGCCGCAACACAGCGATTGCCGGGTGCTCGACCAGCTCATTTATAAGTGGGAACATTCGCGGTCGATATTGGCCCGGGTTTTGTCGGAAAAATACGAGGACCTTTCGGCAACTGGCTGGGAGATTACAGAGGGTGATATTCAGCGGGACATGCACGGGTTACTTGGTGGCAATATGGAAAAATTCCTCGCTGTTTGATTTTTGAATCGGTCCCCTGGATCGGCCCCCGAATCGGCCACCCATCAAGCCGCCCATCAAGCCGCCCATCAAGCCGCCCATCAAGCCGCCCATCAA
>JAYUPM010000493.1:0-6930 GCA_043760145.1 Spartobacteria bacterium | reverse complement strand
TTGAGGATGTGAAGAATGCGCTTGGAATTTAAAGCGCAGGCATTCGAAGATCTCCAGTATTGGGTGCAGACGAATCCAAAACTTGCCAAACGGCTGCTGCGGTTGATTGAAGAGACGCAGCGTGATCCTTTTGGCGGCACACCAGAGAACGGGAACCACAAAGGATGCAAGGAAGGGCAACCGCAAAGAACGCTGATTTCCCAAGTCGGAGGGGCGGCATCTTGCCGCCCTTGATTCATTCGAAGGCGGCTGGAAGCACGCCTCTCCAATGATGTGTTCTTTGCGGTTAAAATTCATTCCCCAAAGTCTATGCGATCTATGCGTTCTTTGCGGTTAAAGTTCAGTTTCAAGTCTATGCCTTCTTTGCGGTGTTGTGGACGCGGGCGGCGACCTTGAGCCGGAGCGCGTTGAGCGCGATGAATCCGGTGGCGTCGCTTTGATTATAGGCCTTGGTCGGATCGGCCTCCATCGTGGCGATCTCCGGGTTGTAAAGGCTTAGCGGACTCTTGCGTCCCGCCGCGATGACGTTGCCCTTGTAAAGTTTGACCCGCACCACGCCACTCACATTTTTCTGTGACTCGGTCACGAGGCTTTGGAGCGCCTCACGTTCCGGGGCGAACCAGAACCCGTTGTAAACCAGCGACGCATACTTGGGGATCAGCGAGTCGCGCAGGTGCATGACTTCACGGTCCATCGTGATTGATTCCATCTGCCGATGCGCGAAGTGCAGGATGGCGCCTCCCGGAGTTTCATAAACGCCGCGCGATTTCATCCCGACAAACCGGTTCTCCACCATGTCCACCCGGCCTATCCCGTGACGGCCTCCGAGTTTGTTGAGGACCCGCATCACGGCTAAAGGCGAGAGCGCGGCGTGCCCGTTTGAGTCCGGTGTGTTCTTGATGCCGAGTTCCGCAAGAAGCGCGGGAAGCTGTGGTGTGCTGAGTCCTGTGCAAATCCCTTTCTCGAAATGGAGTTCAAGAAGCTCAGCTTTATCGGGGGCTTCCTCGGGCGAGACACTGAGGACATACATGTCGCGCGAAGCATCTGCGCTGGCATCAAACCAAGGGTCCTCAAGAATCCCGCTCTCGAAGCTGATATGGAGAAGATTGCGATCCATCGAATACGACTTCTTTGCAGTGGCCTGGACCGGGATTTTGTTGGCTTCGGCGTATTGGATCATCTCGGTGCGCCCGGGAAAAGTGTGGCGGAACCGTTCCTGGCGCCATGGGGCGATGACTTCGAGTTCGGGGGCAAGGGCGGCAGCGGTGAGTTCGAAGCGGACCTGGTCGTTCCCTTTGCCGGTTGCGCCATGGGCAACTGCATCGGCGTTTTCCATGCGGGCGATCTCCACCATCCGTTTTGCGATGAGTGGGCGGGCAATGCTGGTGCCGAGATAATATTGGCCCTCGTAAACCGCGCCGGCCTGGATCATGGGGAAAATAAAATCCCGGGCGAATTCCTCGCGAAGATCATCGATGTAACATTTGGCGGCCCCTGTGCTGAGCGCCTTGGCTTCAAGACCATCGAGTTCTTCCTCCTGGCCGACATCGGCACAAAAGGCGATGATCTCGGCCTGATAAGTTTCCTTGAGCCAGGTGAGAAGGACCGACGTATCGAGTCCGCCGGAGTATGCGACGACAATTTTCATAAAAGTTTTTAACCACGGATTTCACGAATGAAAACCACGAATGAACACGAATGGGCACGAATGGGAACCACGGAATGGATTCAACAGCCCGCAGAATACACCGAATCAGAGTGGCCCACGGAATAGACTGAATAGCACGGAAAACATTTTGGGTTTTGCTTGTCCGGGCCTTCAAATTTTCAGTGTGATTCCGTGTATTCCGTGGGCCGTGTATGTTCCGTATCTGTGTTCTCAGTGCAATTCGTGGTTCCCATTCGTGTCCATTCGTGTCCATTCGTGTCCATTCGTGTCCATTCGTGGTTAAGTTTCTTTCTGTTCCGTGAGCCATGGTCCATAGTCTTTCCGTGGGCTTGAAACGCGATAAACTCCAGAAAGGAATTGAGAAGGCGGGGATCGAAAAGGCCACGCGGCATCTCCTTTTCTGCCTGGGCCCCGATTGCTGCCAGATGCGGACCGGGGAGTTCCTGTGGGAGTATGTAAAAAAGCGGGTGAAAGAAACCGGGATCAAAGCGATGCGGACCAAGGTCGGCTGTTTGCGGATCTGCACCGAGGGACCGTGGATGGTCGTTTACCCGGAAGGGATTTGGTATGGCCAGGTCACCCCGCAACGTTTCGAGCGGATACTCCAGCAGCATCTGATTCACGGGAAACCTGTGGAGGAATGGATAGCGATCCGACGCGAGCTCCCGGGAGGGGAAGTGGAAGGGGAGAGTGAACAGTGGGGCAGTGAACAGTAATCAGTCGGAAAAAGAACGAGGACGATAGGGGATCACGCAGCACGGGCATTTAGTGCTGCGATACGGGTTTCCCATTCGACGCGGGAAAGCGCCCCGGTCCGGATATTCCACCAGATGCGCGCGATTCCACAGGGAATGATCGCGGCATTCTGGAGCAGGCGGACAATTTCAGGGCGATCGTATCCTTGTAGAAAAGCATGGGCGCATGGGAGCCATTGATCCGCAGCGATCCGGCCCGCCATGTCCTGGAGAAAAACCAGGAGATCGTCCGCGTGCCTTTGATCCGGAGGAATTGAGTGCTGATGGATCACTTCGAAATCGATGAGGCGCGCCCGGTCTGTGGAAGCTTCAAACACAAAATTGCCAAGGTGCGGATCGCCATGGGACCACGGGCCGCGAAAGACTGGGCACTCAAGGCTGTGGGCGCGGCGCAACTCGCGTCCGGCGGCGGCGGTCATGGATGGGGTGATCGATCCGTTGTCGAGGGGGACCGTGAGGTTGATGCCGGGAACTTCATCGATGGCAACTGCCGCCGGACCGTGAATGGAAGCATGGAACTCGCTTCCGTGAAGGAGTTGGAAGGAAGCGACCTCCCGTTGCTGCCACTGGGCCATATCGATGATGGCACGGAGCGGGGAGTTGGCGGCGCGGAAAAAAGCATTGGCACAGGCGAGAACCGGCCGGGCACCGAGTCGTCGTTGTTTGATCCAGGCTGGGCGGTTTTCGCGGAGCTCCCGGCGCATGGTGTTGACCTTGATTCGGTCCACCAACCATCCAAGAAGGTTTGTAGTTCCGGCTTTAGCCGGTCTGCGATTCTCCCTTTCTGACACGCAAAACGATTATATCATCCTTGAGTGTTGGTCCATGTGTTTATCGTCGCCAGCCGCATGAATGCGGAACGAAGGTTTGTAGTTCCGCATTTATGCGGTCTTCGTGGCAGCGACGTCTCGTCGCTTAAAGGACGACGAGGAGTGAGGTGGACCGCATGAATGCGGAACTACAAACCATGGAGAAAACACTGCTTATGGCTTGGGCGCGGCTTGCGGGGCGGGCTCGGTGGCAGCCGGGGCCGGGCTCGGGGGCTTGTCAACCAAAGGTAGATCGAACGCCCCGCGATCCGGACGGCTCATTTCAAACGCGCCTTCTGTCCCGCTCGCCATTGCCGGTATCACGGAGGGATCGGCCGGGGCACCAATTTTCAACGTAATCGGATCCTGACTCGTTGCGGTTTTGAAGCTGACAGTCACCGCCGGTGTTTCAAAAGCGTGTTCGGGCAGGACAGGTCCAAACCAGCGGACCGCCCGCAGTCCCGCCAATGTATTCAGGAGCGACTGCATATGGACTTGGTTGAGGTTGCCGTCTCCCTTGGCCAGCTTCCATTTGTCTTTATCGCGCTGGAGTGAAAGTGGCGGCTGTCCGGGTTTGGTGATTTCCAGTGTGGTTATCTCCTCGGGCTTGAGTTGGAAAATGGTGACTGGCTGCCATTGGATTGGATGCTGCGGAATCTGGTCGAGGATGGAGCGATTAACGGAAACGATGAATGGTTCGTCATCGAGCTTTGCATAGACGATGTCGCCATCGATTTTCCCAAAAAGGAGAGTCACGATTGGCTTATCGCCTGCCGTGGTTTCGGAGGTATTTTCAGAAGCAAAAGAACTTAACGTGAGTTTGGCTTGTGGTTGATCGAGGCCGTATTTTGGCAGATCGCTGGCCACATCCGCGACGAAGTCAGTTACGGGCTGGGCCTTGAGGACTTCGAGGAGTTTGCCTGCCGCGGTCCCATTGACAGCGACTTCCTTGTCACCTTTGCGCACCCAGTCTTCCCCCTTGCGCGCTAGGACAATTTTCGATGTCCCCTCAATGGTTATCCGGTCCACAATATCGGATTCGAAGCGGACAAGATCCTTGTCCCGCAAATCGTTGGGCTTGGTTGCAAGGAATTGCTCGATTGCTTTTGGGAGTAACAGCACTGAGTCCCGGGTCGAGAGCCGGGCGTAAGTCTGTTTGGTTTCCTTGGCGTCCCCCGGGTTGGTGCCAAGTTGCAGGACCACAGGTTCCTTGCTGGCCTCGCTAAAGAGGGAGATTGTCCCGCGCGGTTCCTGCAGACCGTATGCGGCGAGGTTGGCGGTATCGGCGACAAACTTGTCGATCCGGGCCGTGGCAGCCTGGGAGATCAGATCGCCGATGATTGAATCCGCCCCGCGAGCCTTGAGCGGGCGTATAAGCGACCAATGCTCGTTCTTCTTCTCCACCTCGATTTCGCCAGCAGCAGTCTTAATAATAAGCCGGTGGACTTGCCCGGGGCTTAACTCAGTCAGTCTGCGATCGCGGAATTCATCGGGGGCCTTTGTGATCTGGGTCTTAAGATCGTTGCCAATAACATAAACCACGTTGGAATCCTCGCGCCTCACGTATACCTTCCCTTCAACGGCCGCGTCCTTCCCAATAAGCAGTTCCACCGGTTTCTGACTTCCGGTAAATTTGATCCGGGTTTCTGAGTTGGAGAGTCCGACTTCCTTGAGCTGCGACTTGGGAGCGCCCTTGGATTTGGTCCCGATCACAGCTTGGTGGCGAAGGGATTCTGCGGTGGTAAAGAGTTGATTGAGCGCCATGGAATCGGCGCGATCTTTCACGGGGGCCTCGAGATACCAGACATTGTTTGCGTGTTTGCGCAGTTCGATGGTTGTCTCCGAGTTCTTAATTGAGATCGAATCGATTTGATCGCGATCAATTTGGGCGACCATCTGGCCTTGATCCCGGGCTTCCTTGGTTGAGGGACGCCGGACTTCAACGAACCAGATGTAGGCGGCGACGCCCAATGCGACCAGCAGCAGCAAAGCGGTGGAACGGAACTTCATTTTATAAAGACGGGGAGTTGGAAACTTAAGAGCGGCGCACCATCCATGCGCCAACTCCGAGGGCGGCGAAAAACGTTGGGATAAGGACGATTACAGTAAGAGCGATCCTGGAGAGTTTCGCTTCATCGAGATCAAGGCGCACCGGTTCCTTGGCCTTGGGCGGGATACCGGCCAGTTGTTCACGGTTCAAAAGCCAGTTCAGACAGTTCATGGCGAAATCGATTCCCACTTCTGCCATCCGCAGGCCGTCGTCGGTGATCCAGCCCGCGTTGCCGACCACGATCATTCGGCTGGTTTCCACTTTGACCCGTGTATCGGTTACCCCGCCTTTCTCAAGGGCAGCAGCGAGAATCAACGGTCCCGGATTATTCCGTCCTGGATTATCTTTATCCAGGTCGAAGAAGGGCAGTTTCTCGGGGGTATACTCTGTTTCGCCCCAGAATCCCTTGGCAGCTTCGATGAGCGGAGTGAGGCGCGTGTTCTCAGCCTGGGCCCGCCTCTGATCGAGTTGGAGTGACTGGGTAAGCCCGAGCAGGGCGGTATCGATGCCGGCTAAATCCTTGGCGATTTCCTTGCCTCCCGCGCTGATAGTTCCTGTTGGCGAGATATACACCATTTCACGGACATCCGGGTTTTGCTCGGCATCACGGAGCAGGCCTTTGGCAATCCGCAGGATCCTGTCATGGGACGGAGCTATCCCGTTTTCCAGGAGAAAGGTATCGAGCCGGGGCGTCCGACCTTCCGGGTCGAGCAAGACAAAGAGGCGGGCTTTCCTAACCCAAAACTCGCGTAACAGTTTCATTTCCCGCTCCGAATAGTCGGCCCGGGCACCGATCAGAATCAACCCGGAAGCATCCTCTGGAACCTTGTCGACCTCATTCAATTTCAACGATTCCAGCTTGATATTCTGGCGCTCTGTATAGGCCTTGAAGCTCTTTAACTCAGGGGCCCCGAGTTCCGGTTCGCCATGGCCGGCCATTAAATAGACTTTATTCTGCTTGTCCTCGGTGACCTCGAGCAGCGCGCTGGTGATGGCTTGTTCGCCTTTAAACGACGTGATCCGGGGAGGCTGGCCTGAGAGGGCCGTGATCTGGTCCTGCTGCTCATACTCCACCATGTCCTGGGCATTCACGAACTTGGTGCGGCCACCGCAATCGAGAATCACAATGTTATCGTTGCCGCCGAACTTATACTGGGCCGCGAGTTCCTTGGCCCGGATCACATTATTGTAGGGATCGACCATCTCGACCTCGAACTTCTTTTTCGAGGTAAACTCGTATTCCCGGAGCAGCAGGTTTACATCGGAGGCGACCGGGGTGCTGGCATTGAAAAAGACAATGGCCTTCACTGGCTTCTCCAGGTGGGTCAGGAGATTCGTTGTCATCGGGCTTAACGCAAACTTCTGGTTTCTCGAGAGATCCCAACGGTTGAACTGCCGGAACCCGATGAAGTTGATCATCCCGACAAGGGCAACGACGATCAGGAGTTGGAGCAGGACGTTAAGACCGATCTGGACCCGTTTGATCTGGCCGGATTTGGCCGTTACTGGAGTAGGGGTGCGCATGTTAAGAAGTTAGGCTTTCCACTTCCGGGATTGGAAGACTTGGAAGTTGGCGAATAAGACGAGGGCCGTCATGGAGAGATACCAGATGAATGGGCGCGAATCGATGAGGCCGCGTGAAAAATC
>JAYUPM010000492.1:0-6958 GCA_043760145.1 Spartobacteria bacterium | reverse complement strand
AAGAGATCGAGGAGACACTCTCCCGCGACTTGGAGAGCGATGCCGCTCAGGAAGGCCAGCCATGAGTTTTCCGCGCTACTCAAACTACAAGGAGAGCGGCGTCGAATGGCTCGGGCAGGTGCCGGCGCACTGGGAGGTGAAGCCTTTGAAATCGATCGCTTCCTTCAATAATGACGTGCTTCCCGAGTCATTCAGCACTGATGCCGAAATCGAATATGTTGATATCGGCAGTCCTCTGCCGCTTTGGCGGCGGAACGATGGCGTGCGGGTAGCCGTGGCTTTTCTGCTTCATCGCGGAGCGATGGCGTGCCGATAGCCGGGTGTTTTCAAACCCCGGTAGTTCGCAACGGGAAGGATGCGTCGCGTAGCGGACGCCTGCCATCATTTGCCCGTCCGCGCTTCCACACCGCTCGGACAAAGGAATGGGAACCAGACATTCCCCTGCAATAACTGACGCTTCACCTCAAAATAAGAAATACGGACACGTAAGTCCGACAGACTCCTAGCGCCGTCCAAAGCACTCCCCCATTTCGCGATCGTTTTTTGCCGCTCCGGGAAGCCTCCACCCGTCCGGTCTCCGGCTTCCCTGCGCGGCAAAAACAGAGGATCCCATTCCAATTCGTGTCCTTTTCCGACGAACCCCGTCTCCACAATCCCCCGTGTCCCACGATCCATCCAGCACGGATTATCCCGGTTCTCTTCCTCCCCCGTCACGTCAATGCCCGCCCGTCGCGGGTCGCCCGCGAGATCGTCTTATGCCTTGGCCGGATCCGGTCGGAAAATGCCGCAGTAGAGCACTTCCAGCGACGAATGATTGACCTCACGGAACGTGAAGTCATGCACGATGCGGTTGATGTGCTCCCGGAATCCGTCCCCGACGGTCACTTTGCCAAAGATCGAGAGGTAGCTCTGCGCGCCGTCAGGTCTTCGATGTCGCACACATCGCCGGACGCACCCAGCAGGCGGTTGAGGTATCCGTCCCGCATTTTGTCGGGCGATGCTACGAGTGGAAAATCGAACATCGTCTTGCCTCCGTCCTTGCTTTTGTCCGCAGCGATCCGCTGCCGGTTACGGATTCGATGTTCCGGCCGCACACTCGTCGATGACCGACCAGATTTCCCGCGCAAACTCATCCGACTGCGCTACGTCCAGCGGCTTCTGCGGTGCGTCGCCGTAGTCCGAGTGATTGTCGCGCTGGCGCAGGTCGTCCGGCGTGAGCGCGGTCATGGACTGCAACCAAGCGACGTTGGGCTTATCAGCGATGTGCGACGGGAGAGACATAACGGGCCGATGATATTGGTGAGCTGGCGACTTCGGTCAAGTGCGTTTGTTTCAGAGATTCCCGGCGGACGAACCCCGTCTCCACAATCCCCCGTGTCCCACGATCCATCGAGCACGGATTATCCCGGTTCTCTTCCTCCCCCGTTACCACGGAACGGTGTGGCATGTTACATTTTTTCTGCGCGTTCAGGCGTGATTGACTGATGAAGAATCCCGGAATCATTTTTTTTGGGCTCAAACCGAGGAATTTGTAAGCCGTCCACCTCATCGACGGGGGATTAAATTAACCTGAGTATTCGTATTCAGGCGGCTTGAATGGCCGCGACCCGAAATCCTCGGCGACCAACTCCAAGCGATGCGTGGCTTAAACCGGGCGGCCGCCAATCATCCAGCGAAGGAGAGTTCTGTAGGTTTTGGACCCACAGTGCTCCGTCGTTTTCGAATCGACGGGAAGGCCAGCCAACGACTAGACGGAAGTGCCCCCAAGATGAACTCGTCCATTTACCGTCTTAAATAACCATTCCATTGCCACTTTGACGTCGTCGTAACGAGCCATTGTATGAGTTTATAGGCTCAAAATTCGGAGCACCGAAAACGACCCAATTAGTCAGCGGGTCAATGGTCAGTTATATAATCGTAATTTTTCAGTATCATGTCCTCCCCACGCATTCTGGATCAAGCGTCACTTCAAGCACAGGCGGCTAAGCGAAAGATCAGCGAGCTGCGCCAACGCTTACTCGACCTTTCGAACCGGAATCGGCTTCTCAATTTCAGGCACACACCACGCGGGGCTAAATTCGTGCGGATTGTGGACACATCCCCAAAACGGATTTTGGGAATGATCGAGGATTCTGCCGCTCTGGAATTGCTGGCATTGCCCGCGCCGCCCGATGAACCCGAAGACGAGCACACCCCAGAATTCATGACCGGTTTCAAAGAGGCTCTGTTGACCGACAGGCTCTACCTTCGCGAAGCGGCGGAAATCAACGAGGAGGAGGGTGACGACGCGGAGGCAAAAATGCGGAAAATTGAACGCGGCCTTAAAGACCGTTTGAGAAAGCGGTTGAAGCTCCCGTTGCGCAGTGAGGTCGCGCTGGATCTCAACAGTCACGCCCGCAAGTTGGGAATTGACCCAACTCTTGAGTTGTCAGAAACGGCACCCGTTCGCCTACAGCGCCGGGAAAAGCAGCTTCAAACGTTATTGCCTGAGAACGATTTCGAACGGCGATTGAAAGCGATCGACCAACAAGCCCGGGAGGCGAGGGAGGAATATGGCATCGAAACCCTCTACCTCGTATTCGGATTTCTCGAGTGGTATCCCGCAGTGCCTGCAGGCCAGGCTGATGTTTCGATACTATCCCCGCTTGTGTTGCAGCCCGTTGGCCTGGAACGAAAGCGGCAAAGTCGGAGGCCGACGACGGTAGGCGGAACGAGATTGCTTGCCGACGAGGGCGATAGACAGGTCGATAACCGCTCCGAGAGATTTCTAATCTCGGGTGACACTGCTGACATCGTGGAGAATATAACTCTGCAGGAGCGACTGCGCCAGGATTGGGGCATTGCCCTTCCAGAGCTTGATCCGGAGGAACTCGACATTGAGCTGCATTTTGCCCAGGTTGGTGAGGCGATTCGAGAGAAGCCCAACTGGAGGGTTCGCAGGTTTGTTACGCTTACACACCTTGCCTTTAATCGACTCGCAATGTGGCTCGACCTTGATCCGGAGTCTTCAGACGCGGCTCCACCATACTGTCATCCGGTTCTGGGAGAATTATTTGGAGGGCGAGAGGCTTCTAGCGGGGAAAGGCGGGACGAGGACGACGCTGATCCTGAACATGGTGTCCCCGCATTGGTTATGGACTGCGACTCGTCCCAATTTGCGGCGATTCGCGACGCGTTGCAGGGACGCAATTTGGTTATCCAAGGCCCGCCTGGAACCGGCAAATCTCAAACAATCAGCAACCTTATTGCAGCCGCACTCTGGGAAGGCAAAACTGTCCTCTTTGTTGCGGAGAAAATGGCCGCACTTGAAGTAGTGCACAAACGACTCGCCGAGATTGGACTTGCGGAGTTTTTACTCGAAATTCATTCAGCGAAGGCGGGAAAGAAACCGGTGCTGGAGAGCATCAAAAAACGACTAAGGCCCGACCGCACTGCCAAGCCGATTCACCCAAGCAACCTCAGTCATCAGCGCCAGCGTATCCGCGCGGATCTCGATTCCCATGCACGGGCAATAAATTCAGTTTTTGGGCGCAGCCGTTGGTCAGTGCACGAAGTAGTATGGAGGTATTTTGCTTTTCGTGATCGGGCACTTCCGGAGTTGCTTGTAGGGTTTACCCTTCCTGATGTCGAAAGCTGGACTCCAGAAGATATTGCTGATCGTCGGCAGGCGGTTCAAGACTGGCAGATAATCGCAAGCGCGTTTGAAAAAGAGGTAGCTGATCATGATGGGATCCACCCTTGGAGCTGGGTTCAGGCGCCGGATCTGCACGTAGCGGAACGCGATTCCATCTTGCGAGACACACGGGTCGTCCTAGGCTTGTTGGAAGATTTAGAGCACTGGGTTTTACAGAATCAACTCGCAGATAGCGCTGTCGCTTCCATAAGCGACCTGGAGCTTTTGGGGGAGCGTGTGGAAGCCCTTGGTCCCTGCCCCGATGATGCCCCATCCGGGATTTGGGCTCTTGCGCTTAATCAGAATCTTACACCCGTGATCGAATCCACGGTCAGGAGCTACATCGCTCAGCAACAGGCACTCACTGTGGTGCAAGAAATTGCCCCGGCCGCGCTAGGCAAAATTGATGAGGACAGGGAAATTCTGTTGCGACTTTCACCCCTACTGGACGCGGTTGCCACCAATGATTTCATCATAACCGCAGAGACCCTTCAGCTCAGTCTGGAATTTAACAAGCAAGCCAAGGTGCTTGTGGCTGAGGGTCTGTCCGCATTCCAACGGTTTTGGACTTTGGTTGTTCCAGTTGATCAGTTCCGGACAATGGAGGAAGACTTTGCGGCTGCCGCAAACTTAATTCAGTTAGCATCGAGTGTTCCCCTCGGGCTGCTTGGGGTGCGAAGCCGCCTAGGGGAATCTGGGGGAGTTGTGAAAGCCCGTGAACTCTTAGAGGCGCTCAACGACGTCGTATCCCGATCTTTCGCTCTTCATTCGACTTTGGCTGTCGATATGGATTCCATTATGATCCAAGCAGTGGAAAGCGCTCACCGGGAATTGTCCGCAGACGGACTTTTTTCATGGTTTCTGAGGCCTACGTATCGCGCGGCGGTCAAATACTTAAAGCAAATTGCGCCCAAGGTGGCACCCCGCGACCGAATACAGTTTCTACAGCAACTCGAAACTGTCTTGCGTGACCGGGAGTCATTTAAGCTCCGCTGGATTTCCGACAATTCGATCGGCGACTTATACCGGGGGCTCGACACTGATCTTGACTTGCTGGAATTGGCATGCACGTGGGCAGAGCAAGTGCGTTTGGCTACTCCCATTGATCAACCAATTAATTTGGTGGTGCGTCGAAGTGTCTTCGCAATGGACGAGGACTTTTTTAATGTTGCATCTCGACAAAGTAATGACGGTCGGGCGGCCCAATATCTGGAGATCGCTACACTGTGCCAAAGTCACGCGGTATCAGCCGAAAATCTTCCGTCCTCCCTGGAAGCTGAGGCGCGCCAAATAGATCAAGTTCTTAAAGTGCTCGGCACGATTGGATGGAAAGGCGCCATCTCGTCCGATCGGCTTAGGTCTCTTGATATCGCTATAGGCCAAGTGAAGAATTTTGGCGCATCAATAGCTGCTGCATCGAAAGATATTGAGCTGTTTTTAGACGATATCCCCGCTCGACTGGCTACGGTTAACCTGATCCGCGACGCTGTTTCGAGGGCTATCGCTACGGGCCTTACACCGGAATGGACCGATAAGCTGAGTCAACCAAATGCCAAGGCTGCGTGGGAATCCGTGATTGTTTTAGGGCGAGAGCTTTTAGAAAGAGTTGCTGGCGTGCGCACGGCGGAAGATCGCCTCAGCACCAGCGCCATGGTTGGCACAGACGATTTAACGCAGTGGTCGGGAGGACGGCTTCGTGATATCCGTCAGTTTTTCCAAACGGCGATTTTCAATGAGAACACGCTTCTAACGAAAAGCAGGCTACTAGCGTCTGACGCGGCACTCACCAAGTTACAGCTGACGTCGTTTGTTGAAGCCGCTCGTTCGGGAAAAACAAAACGGGATTTTGGAGACCTTTTTGACCATACACTACTCCGAAGCATGTGTGGAATTGTGTTTGATACGGACCCAATTCTGCGTGATTTCCGGCATTCTAGCCCTGGTTCATTACAGGCCAAATTTCGGGACCTTGATGTTCAATTGAAGGAGTCAGACAGGGCCGCATTGACGCTGAGGCTTTACCATCGCGATGTTCCTGCAGGGAACCGCCTTGGCTTGGTGGCGCATCGAACCGAAAAAGCACTTTTGGAGCATATTTCCGGGCTCGAACGTCCGCGCACATCACTGAGGGAGCTGATGCGCCGTGCTGGCAAAGCGTTGCAGGCAATCATGCCGTGCTTCATGATGTCTCCACTCTCGGTGGCGCAGTTAATCAAGCGTGGGTCTCTATCCTTCGACCTTGTGATCTTCGACGAAGCTTCTCAGGTCCGGCCAGAAGATTCCCTCTGTGCTCTACTGCGCGGGACTCAATTTGTGGTCGTAGGAGATCAGATGCAATTGCCTCCAACATCGTTCGGAGAAAAATCATTCGATGCCCCCGAGTCCGCCGACGACGATGAAGAGGAAAGTGCCGCCGTCGAATCGATTCTTGAGTTGGCGGCCGCTGCTTACGGCAACGGGCGGACTCTGTTATGGCACTACCGTTCCCGTGATCCCTCTCTGATCGCGTTCTCCAACCGAGAATTTTACGACAACAACCTTCATCTTTTTCCCGCACCACATTCGGGCCATCCTAATTCGGGAATTGGATATGTTTGGGTCGGGGGAACCTACTCAGAAAGGACGAATCTTGAGGAGGCACGAGTGTGCGCCCGCGCCGCAGTGGACTTCATGCGGGTTTCTCCTGAACGATCGCTTGGCATCGTGGCCCTAAACCGCCCTCAGGCCGATTTGATCGAACTCGAGCTTGATCGCTTGATCCATGAGGATGCCTCCGCATCGAATTACATTTCCAAATGGAGCGAAGGCCTGGAACCGCTGTTTGTGAAAAACCTTGAGAATGTCCAAGGTGATGAGCGGGATGTGATCTTTATTTCTACGGTGTTTGGGTTGGATAATGACGGTAATTTCTTTCAACGGTTCGGACTGATTAATTCCAAAGTCGGCCATCGACGCCTCAACGTCCTATTCACCCGCGCCAAGCACCAATTGATTTTATTTACGTCGCTTCCGCCCGAGAAGATCGACCTCAAGGAAGGAGCTAATCGTGGCGTGCGCGCATTGAAGGAATACCTCGAATATGCCCGAAGCGGCCGCGTGGAGATCGGACGGGTCACGAACAAATCAGCAGACAGTCCGTTCGAGGTCTCCGTCCGCATAGCGATTGAAGCTGCCGGATATCAGTGTGAACCCCAGGTCGGAGTTGCCGGTTTCTTCATCGATCTTGCGGTCCGGCATCCTAACCATCCCGATCATTTCATGCTCGGAATCGAGTGCGACGGCGCC
>JAYUPM010000491.1:0-6969 GCA_043760145.1 Spartobacteria bacterium | reverse complement strand
AAATCGACATCGAGAAAAAGGTGCTTGCCGAGTTGCGCAAAGCAATGGTCCAGGTCGTTGAAAGCCGGATGGGCACCGCCAGCCGCGCCGGTGTTGATAATGTCCAGGTCGCCGGCAAAACCGGCACCGCCCAATGGGGCCCGAAAAACAACGAACGCACCGCCGCATGGTTCGCGGGATTCGCGCCCGCCGATAAACCGAAATACGCATTCGCCGCGTTGTATGAAGGCGACGCCAACAACGACGACGTGCATGGGGGAACGCAGGCCGCGCCATTGGTGGGAAAGGTCCTTCGTGAATTGCTCAAGCCCGAGGCAAAAGCGAAGGCGCCACTGAAGAAAAAGAAACGCAAAATTGCGCCTCCGGTGGAGAGCGTAACGAGTGATGGAGTGCCAGTGAGGCGGGCGGAACCGGTGCGGAGATAGCGTGTTTGTAGTTCCGCATTTATGCGGCTCGGGCGAGGGCAAAGCACACTCAGATCGGCTGAAGCCGGGACTACGAACACAAAAAAAACGCCGGCCCGCTATGAACGGGACGGCGTTTTGAATTTAATCGAAGGAGGCTGCGTTACTTGGTCGGGACAGTCTCGATCGTTTGCAGGATCCGGCTCGCGATTTTGTAGGGATCGCCTTGGGAATTGGGACGGCGATCTTCCAGGTAACCTTTGTATCCGTTGTTCACGAAGCTGTGCGGCACCCGGACTGAAGCGCCGCGATTGGCGATGCCGTAGTTAAACTTATCGATCGACTGGGTTTCGTGGAGACCGGTCAGGCGGAGGTGATTGTCCGGGCCATACACGGCGATGTGCTCGTTCTTATATTTATCGAAGGCAGCCATGAGCGCTTCGAAATACGGTTTGCCGCCAACATCGCGCATGTGATCGGTGGAGAAGTTGGAGTGCATCCCGGAGCCGTTCCAATCGACATCGACGCCGAGCGGTTTGCAATGCCAGTTCACATCGACGCCATACTCTTCGCAGAGCCGGAGGAGGATGTAACGGGCCACCCACATCTGGTCGGCTGCCGTCTTCGAGCCTTTGCCGAAAATCTGGAATTCCCACTGCCCCTTGGCCACTTCGGCGTTGATTCCTTCGTGATTGATCCCGGCCTCAATGCAGAGATCGAGATGTTCCTCGACGATCTGACGGGCAATGTCCCCCACCGCATCAAACCCGACGCCCGTGTAATACTTTCCTTGGGGAGGAGGAAATCCGCCTCCTTTTGGGAACCCGAGTGGGACGCCGTCCTGGTAAAGGAAGTATTCCTGCTCGAACCCGAACCATGCGCCGGGATTATCGTGAATGGTTGCCCTGGCGTTGGTGGGATGCGGCTTGCCATCGGGGAGCATCACCTCACACATCACGAGCACACCGTTGGTGCGGGTGGCATCGGGATAGACTGCGACTGGTTTCAGCACGCAATCGGAGTTGTGGCCTTCGGCCTGCCGGGTCGAGCTGCCATCAAAGCCCCAGTCGGGCAGATCCTTGAGGGTCGGGAAATCCTCAAACTCTTTTACGAGGGTTTTGCTGCGGAGATTCGCGACCGGCTCGTAGCCGTCGAGCCAGATATATTCCAATTTATACTTCGCCATTTCAGTAGGGTGTCTAAGCGGTGCGCTGAGGCCGCTGTTTTAGGGTTGGTTCCCCGGTCAAGGGGTCGGGTTTTTTTGGCGCGCACGCTCTCTAGCACGCCCGATGCCATTTTTTCAATCCTCCAGTTTGTGGCCTTCATCCGCATCCTCGTTCCCGGCCGGTTTATGGACCTTATGGACGCAATGGACCCAATGGACCTTATGGATGCCGGGAAGAATTTTCTCCGCAATCAGGCGCGGTTTCTTGCTTCGCTGATCCAAATCCCCATCATCTTGGGGGTATGCATCAAGTGAAGGACACCTTGCGGGCAACGGTCCGGATCAGTTACGACGGGCGGGTTTACAAGACGTTCCGGGGGCCGAAAGCGATGGAAAGATTTACCAACGAAGTCCGGGTTCTCCGATTTTTGGAAGAACGAGGGTGTCACTTTGTGCCCAGACTGATCGAAAGCTATACAGACCAGCTCCAGATCGTGACCACCAACTGCGGTGCCCGCGTCGATCATCTCGATGATGCCCGCGCAAAGGAACTCTTCGCCGAGCTCGAACAGTTCGGGGTCCGGCACGATGACCCCGATATCCGCAATGTGACGTATCGGCAGTCTGATGGACGGTTCTGCCTGATCGACTTCGAATTCGCCACGATCCTAGGGGGCGGGGAGCGGGGAGCAGTAGTCAGTGATCAGTGATCAGTGATCAGTGATCAGTCTCAACCCCCAACCCCCCCAAGAACCAGAACCTTTATGGATTCCACGCCACCTCTGCAACGGCTCCAATGGTTCGGTCTTAGCGACCGCGGCAAGGTGCGCAAGAATAACGAAGACTCGTTTCTCGCGCTCCAGTTTGATGCGCATGAGGTCCATCTCCTGGGAAAAATCGGGGCGGCGTCCCTCGGAGCAACCGATCTGGTGTTTGCGGTAAGCGATGGGATTGGAGGGGCGGCGGCGGGTGAGTTTGCGAGCCGGGTAACGGTTGAAAAAATTACCCGGCTGCTCCCGCGCGCCTTCAAGCAAACCGCCGTCGGGATTGATGCCGGGGCCTCCGATGTCTTGACTGAGCTTTACACCCAGATCCATCGGAGCCTGACTTTTTTGGGGAACAGCTACGAGGAATGCGCGGGAATGGGAGCCACGCTGAGTCTCTGCTGGTTTACGCCGGGCCGGATGTTTTTTGGGCACATTGGGGACAGCCGGGTCTATTATTTGCCGAAGCAAGGCGGGGGGCTTCGGCAGATCACGCACGACGATACTTACGTGGGCTGGATGTTCCGGAATGGGAAGATCAACGAACGCGAGGCGCGCACTCATCCCGGGCGCAACATGCTCCAGCGGGCATTGGGAGCCGGCCACCAATTTGTGGATCCACAGGTCGGCGTCGTCGCTTACGAACCGGGCGATATATTCCTGCTCTGCACCGATGGAGTCATTGACGGTCTTTACGATGTGCAGTTGCTCGAGATGCTCCGGTCGCCGGAGTCCGCGAAATCGGGTGGGGATCCTGCCAAACTGCTGGTGGATGCAGCGGTCAGGCACTCCGGCCGGGATAACACGACGGCCCTGGTAGTGGAGATTCTGTAGCGGCGTTAACGCAGAGACTCGGGAGTGAATGCAGAGACAAGACATTTAACGCAGAGGCGCAGAGACGCAGAGGGGGTTGGGGAATGCCGAGCTCACAGGAACTTTAACCGCAGAGAACGCAAAGAACTCAAAGGGGTTCAAAACGTCTGGATCTCTGCGGTCTATGCGTTCTTTGCGGTTAAAATTCCGATCTCTGCGTTTATTTCCGGCGTCTCTGCGTTAATATTCGGTTACGTTCCATCCGCATGCCGTCCAAAGCCGCCACTCTTTTCCCGATCATCCGGCGGACGCTTGCCCACATTAGCAGCGTTACATGGCTCCTCTTTGATACGATCGAGGAGATGGCCGAATACATCTATCGGCGCAGGTTCCCGTTCCGACTCTCGATTTTTTTCGCGCAGACCGACCGGGTCGGCTTTGGCTCGATTCCACTGGTCGCCCTGGTCTCGTTTTTCATTGGGCTAACGATGGCGCTCCTGACCGGATATCAGCTTGAAACATTCGGCCAGGAACGGTTGGTGCCCCCGCTGATCGCCATTGCGTTCACCCGCGAACTCGGCCCGTTGATGACCGGGATCATGCTCGCGGCCCGGATCGGCGCCGCGTATACGGCCGAACTGGGGACCATGACCGTCTCCGAGGAAGTGGAGGCAATCGAGGCGATGGGGATCGGGCCGTTGCGTTTCCTTGTGAGCCCCCGCCTGCTCGCGGTTACCTTCCTAATGCCGTGCCTTGTGGTGGTGAGCAATGTCACCGCCTTGATCGGGGCGGCGCTTATCAGCAAATGGGCGTTCTCGATCAATTTACGGATTTTCGCCGAGAGCGCGCTGGAAAGCCTGTTGATTCGGGACATCACGACCGGGGTGCTTAAGAGCGTGATCTTCGGGCTCATCATTGGGTTGGTGGCATGTTACAAAGGGCTAACGGTGAAGGGGGGCGCGGCCGGCGTGGGCGATGCGACGACTTCAAGTGTGGTTACTGCGATCACCACCGTGATTGCGGTGGATACTCTCTTTAACATCGTCCTTGTGGCGATCACCGCCTGACATCATGAGCCAAGAAAACATAGGACCTGTGGGACTTATGGGACGGATGCCCGCTGCACCACCACCAGAAGCC
Organism: Spartobacteria bacterium; assembly: GCA_043760145.1. Lineage (GTDB taxonomy): Bacteria > Verrucomicrobiota > Verrucomicrobiia > Chthoniobacterales > Chthoniobacteraceae > CAIURC01. The sequence goes on along the minus strand of JAYUPM010000491.1, from coordinate 2,683 downwards.
CAGGAATCGCCGGTTGTGGAGCTCGACTCGGTGGCCCTCTCTTTTGGTGAAAAAGAAGTGCTGCGCGGCGTCAATCTTCGCGCGATGCCCAGGGAGCGTCTCGTGATTCTCGGGCAATCAGGCAGTGGCAAGAGCACCATCCTGCGACTGATCCTTGGCATTCTCAAACCGACTGCCGGCTCGGTGCGATTTACGGGACGGGAAGTTACTAAAATGAGCAGGATGCGCCTGAACCGAACCCGCAAGAAGATCGGGATGGTCTATCAATACAGCGCGTTGATCAGTTCGCTCAGTGTCCGGGACAACCTGGCATTGCCCTTGGAAGAACTCACCGACCAATCGCGCAGCGAGATCGACGCCGTGGTGGACGAGAAGCTTGGGTTGGTGGGCATGTCGGATGCCCGCGATAAAATGCCGGCCGAACTGAGTGGCGGAATGAAAAAGCGGATCGGCCTGGCGAGGGCTCTGGTGCTTGATCCCGAGCTGATTCTTTACGATGAACCGAGCGCGGGGCTTGATCCGGTCATCAGTTCCGTGATCGATGAACTGATTATTTCGCTCAGTGAAAAAATAGGGACCACCTCAATCATCGTCACCCACGAGATGGAAAGCGCATTCAAGATCGCCACCCGCATGGCCATGCTTTACGAAGGGAAGATCCTCTTCGAAGATACACCCGAAGGCTTTAAGCAGAGCGATCACCCGGTGATCTCCCAATTTATCAACGGCAACGTCGAAGGCCCAATTCTCGAACGCTCATGAACATCGCCCGCAACGAAATCCGCACCGGTCTATTAGTCATCATCTCCCTGTTCGCGCTGGTCGGGATTCTCCTCTACCTCGGAGCACCCGGGTTTTTCGTCCCGCAAAACACGTTTCGGATTTATTTCGATAACGCCAGCGGGATCAAGCCCGGGGCCGATGTGCTCCTCGCAGGCCGCAAGATCGGGCAAGTTTCACTGATCCTTTCGCCCGTCCCGGAGGCGGACCGGCCCGACCCGAAGTTCGAGGTCCTCGTGGAGACAAAGGTGGCGGCCTCGGCGCGCGTTTATAAAAATGCGAAGGTCCAGATGGTCCAGACCAGTTTGTTAGGCGAAGCGGTCATCGATATCACCAGTGGCCGCGAAGCCGATGGGCTTGCCACTGACGGACATTATTTCCGGGGGGAACGCCAGCCGGGCCTTGCCGATGCTGTGCCCCAGGTTTTGGATCGGATCGATCCTGCAATTAAGAAAGTCACCGAGACTCTTGATACCCTCCAGATTACTTCCCAGAACCTGAACAAGCTCACTGCGGAAGGAGCCGATCTGCAGGCGGCCTTGAAAGAGTTCCGGGAGTTCGGCGCCAATCTGAAAGGGCTAAGTGGCCCGGAAGCGTCCCTGCAAAAATCTTTGGCAAACATCGAGAAGTTAACCGGCCCGGATGGGAGGATCGATAACACATTCGACAAACTCGATAATTTGGTCGGACCCGAGAGTTCCCTGGCCAGGACGTTGAAGAATGCGGAAAGCTTCACCGATCAACTGGCCAACAACAAAGATATCAGCGTGAGCCTCCGCAATTTCCGGAGTGCCTCAGATCAACTCAATCGCACGATGCTTGATCTTGGGCCGGACCTAAGCAGCAGTGGCCACAATTTGAATCAGGCGACCGACACGCTCAAGCGCCAGCCCTGGCGTTTGGTTTGGCCCACAACCAAGAAATATCCCGAGGAGAAAAAACCTGCGCGCGCCACCCCTCGCCCGGTGCAAAAGAAGAAGACTCGGTGAGGGCGGGTATCGGATCGTCCTTCGTCCTCGTCCTCGTCCCTCGTCCCTCGACTTTCAACCCTCGACCCTCGTCCTTCGTCCTTCGTCCTCGTCCCTCGTCCTCGACTTTCATCCGTCAAACCAGCCTCAAACGCACCTCAAAGTTCGAAGACGAAGAACGAGGACGAAGGACGAGGACAAGGACGATCCGCCTCAGGCGTTTGGATCCACCTCATTCCAAGGCTCTTCGGATGCGTGGGACGATGAAAAGGCTTCGCTTCGCGATGGGCGCGCTAAACAGATACAAATGCCGCCGCCACACTCAATGCGCAGATTAAAATCGAATCGTTATTGTCCCTTGGGCAGCTCGAACTGGTGGACCTGTTTGGTTTGGTAATCCCCAACATATATGCTTCCCCCGTCTATTATGAGACCTGACGGGTAATTATTCGGAAGTTCATAACCTCCAATGACTTTGAAGTTACTTGCCGGATCCACAAAATAAAGGGCGCCGCGGAATACATCGACAGCAAGAAGGTGTTTCCCGGTCCATGCCAGACCCTGGCAACCTTGATGCTCCGCCTTGACCGTGCCGAGTAACTTCAAATCCCGATCAAAGGTATAATAGGAGGCGCGTTCAGGAGCATCTTCAGTGTGTGCCCGCCCTGCCCCCCAAATCCGGCCCGTTACATTATCGACCGCCAACCCACCCAATGTCTCAGGGATCGACACCTGTTTGATAACCTTAAACTTATTGGCCGGATCCAATATCATAAGTTGCGGTCCCGTATTTGCCCCGCCATCCGCACTGTCACATGCCACCACAACCATGTTATTCATCCTGGCCATTGCCAGGACTGGTTGTTTGTTCATGAACCGCTCCTCGGTAATGAAATTGGTTCCGGTTAACTTCATCTTTAACAAACCCCACGGTG
>JAYUPM010000490.1:0-2758 GCA_043760145.1 Spartobacteria bacterium | reverse complement strand
CTGGTGAAGAACGATTACTCGGACACTGACGAACGGATCACGGAGGCCTATCACACGGCTAAAAACGAAGGCACGCTCGCTTTACTGCCGCCGGAGTTGGAATTGTTCAAGGAGCAAGTTTTGCAACTAATTGACACCGTCTTCAGCGCAGCCCAGCTCCCCGAGATCGAAGACGACCGCAAAGGGAAGATTAACTCACTCAACGCGAACTTTGAGAAGAAGGAGTTCCAGGAACTCTGGAGCCGCATTAACCGCAAGGCTATCTATGCGGTGGATTTCAAAACCGACGAGTTGATCGAGAAATGTATCAAGACGCTCGATAGCGAACTTAATGTGACGCCACTTCAATACACTGTGGTCAAAGGAGAGCAGAATGATGCAGCCACCTATGAGGCGGTGAAGAAAGGAGAGGGTTTCCGGATTCGCGAGTCGTCAACGGACGAAATGACAAGTTCCGCGCGCTCCGGAGTGAAGTACGACCTGATTGGGAAAATTGCGGAAAATACCAAGCTCACACGCCGAACCATTGCTGCCATCCTGCGCGGCATCAACGTCGTCCGGTTCGGCCAATACAAAACGAATCCCGAAGATTTCATTCAGAAGGCTGGCACCCTTATCAATGAGCAAAAGGCGACGATCATCGTCGAGCATATTGCCTACGACACCACCACGGGAGTGCACGAGGCTCCTGATATTTTCACCCAGCGAAAGGAAGACCTTAGCAAAGGTTTTAAGGCGACCCGCCACATTTACGACTATGTCTTCACCGATTCGGTGAACGAGCGCACCTTCGTTGGTGAACTCGATGCAAGTAGCGAAGTCGTCGTGTATGCAAAGCTGCCGAAGAGTTTTCAGATTCCGACTCCGGTGGGTAACTACAACCCCGATTGGGCGATTGCTTTTAACAAAGACAAAGTGAAGCACATATATTTCGTTGCCGAAACCAAAGGTTCGATGTCCTCGATGGAGCTTCGCGAAATCGAAAAGTCTAAGGTCGACTGTGCCCGCAAGTTCTTCGCCAAGATTACCTCTGATCAGGTGAAGTATGAGGTGGTTAACAGTTATGGAAAGCTGATGGAGCTCGTGAAATAAGAACGTTTTCGGGCAGGTCAGACAGGGTTCACCTGGAGAGAGAGTTTCCGGTCAAAGGGCGATCCAACAGCGACGCAGGCGAGGATGATCCCCAGAATCCAAGGACGGATGGAGGGACGCCGATTTGTTGTTGCCGATCACGCATCCGCCCGCACCTCCCAGTAATCGAGCGCCCATTCGCGCATGAACCGCACACGGACCGGCCGGATCTTGTAAATGATGAGGTCGGGGTTATCCGGGGACCCAAGGTATTTGCGGAGGAGCGGGTTGGTGGCCCAGATCTCTGCGAGGAGTTGGGGGTCGGTGAGGATTTCGGCAATGCCAGTGATCCGGACCTGATCGTGGTTATCATCGAGATAGTTGAGCTCCAGCTTTGGGTTGGCCGCCAGCTCAGCCGTCTTGTGATACCGGCGCAAATTGGCCACATAGATTGTGAATCCATCCACGCGCACCGGGGAAATCGGGCGCACCCTTGGTTGATCGCCATCCACCGTGGCCAACTGCGGGAACCGGGCATTCTTGATGACCTCCTTTGCCATGGCCACGAGTTCATCCGGGGAAAAGTCTTTTGGCGGCGGTGGAGGCATGGCAAAGAGACTATCGCTTCGTCGTGCGCACTGCAAAAGTTTGCGCGGGCGTTCCGCTGATTCCCGATATGCGCCTGCTTTGGTTATCCTTTTTTTTGGCTCTTCTTTTGATGCTGCCGTTCCTTTTCTGGGGGGACGATTTCACGGCATGGTTTAGCGGACAGGCTGCAATTGATTGGCTGCGCGGTTTCGGGGCATGGGGCTGGCTGATTCTCATTGGTCTATTGATCGGCGACCTCTTTCTTCCAATCCCGGCAACGCCGTTGATGTCGGCAGCCGGGTTTCTTTATGGGCCGTGGTTGGGGGGACTCTTAAGTGCCGCAGGGTCTTTTCTCTCAGGATTGCTCGCCTATGGCCTTTGCCGACAGTTCGGGCAGGGGATTGCGCTGCGCCTGGTTGGCGCCGAGGAACTGCGTCGGGGCGAATCGCTTTTTCGTCACCGGGGACCATGGCTGGTGGCCCTTTCGCGCTGGTTGCCGCTCTTTCCCGAGGTGATCGCGTGCCTTGCGGGATTGGCGAAGATGCCGCTCTCGACCTTTGCGATGGCGCTCGGATGCGGCTGTGTGCCGATGGGTTTTGTCTATGCGTGGGTCGGAGCGGCGGGGCAGGAGAATCCGAGGCTGGCGCTGGCCTTGAGCGCGGTGATCCCGGCGTTGTTGTGGGCCGTCCTTCAGTGGGGTTTGCGCAAGTGGCACCCTTCGGAGGTCGGAAGTCGCAGATCGGAGGTCGGAGATCGGGGGTCGGAGGTCGGAAGTCGGAGATCGGAGGTCGGATCCGACAGATCGGACAGATCGGACTGATCCCGCGACCTCCGACCTGAGAGAACAGCCGCTTAGACGGCTTTGGTGACCGAGAGCTTGCGGCCCTTGAATTTGATCCCGTTCAGTTTCTTCTCCACGAGAGCGCTGTGTGTCTTTGCCACATCCACCAGCGTTTTCTTCGGTAACAGATGAATGGCACCGATGTGTTCCTTGGGAATTTTAGCGACGCCCGCAATGATGCCGACGATATCACCCGGCAGGATGTCGTGTTCCCGGCCAAGGCTGAAACTGAGACGAGTCATTCCCGATTCATGTGAA
>JAYUPM010000489.1:0-7006 GCA_043760145.1 Spartobacteria bacterium | reverse complement strand
TTAGCCGGATCCCGCATCGCGGCCTGCCCATGGTGGGAATTGCGTTGCTCTCAATTGCGTTTGTCCGGCTCGCCGCCAATCCCGCGGTGCTCAGTTATCATCCACGGAGCGAGTCCGCGATTTTCAATTGGTATCTCTATACTTACGGGCTCGTCACCCTCTGCCTGTTCGCCGGGGCCCGGCTCCTTGCCCCGCCCCGCAATCTCGTGCTGGGAACCAACGCCCCGCCCTTGCTTTACTCACTCGGGACCGTGCTCGCATTCCTGCTTGTGAACATCGAGATCGCCGACTTTTTCACGAAGCCGGGCACAGCTGTCGTCACGTTTCAATTCAGCGGCAATTTCGCCCGCGACATGAGTTACAGCATTGCGTGGGGGCTCTTCTCGTTGTTGCTGGTCATCATCGGAATCCGGCAACGCGAAAAAACCGTGCGGTATGCCGGGCTCGCATTGCTGAGCGTCACATTGGTCAAGCTCTTCCTCCACGATCTCTCGCAACTCGGCCCGCTTTACCGGATCGGCGCCTGTCTCGCGGTCGCAATCATCGCGATAATCTCGTCGCTTCTATACCAGCGGTTTCTTGCAGCAACCACGGCTCAAAAAGATGAATCGATTCCTCCCACTCAATAACTGGATTCGCGGCTGCACGGCTGCGGCCCTGATTCTATCAGGGGTTAAAGCCGATGCCCTCAATCCATCGGAATGGCGGTTTAAACAGGCTATTGAGGCTCAAGAACCGGGCTTAGGCCGGATTGAACTGCCCCCTGCCACGCTCGACGTAGCCGGTCCACGGCTTGAGGATCTACGCGTGCTCGATCAGGCCGGTGCAGAAGTTCCGTTCCTCCTTTATCAACCAAAACCAGAGCCTGAGGATATTCGGGCCCCTCTCGCCTTTCGCACAATGCTTGAGGCCAAGGCCACGGTCATCGTGATCGAACCAGGAACTCCAATCATCGGCGTTACATTGGAGACCCCGGGAAAAGCATTTGTCAAAGCCGTGACGGTGGAAGGCTCCTACGATGCAAAAACATGGGATCCCGTTGCATCGGGCATACCGATCTTCCGCGTTGCGCAGGGACCCGACAATCTCACCATTTCCTTTCCCCTCGTTAAGTTTTCGTTCTTGCGGATAACCATCGATGACGAGCGCACCGAACCGGTCCCATTCCGCGGGGCCCGCATCCATCGTCCACGCGGCGGCGAACCGGATGTTGCGCCTGTTCCCATCACGATCCGGAGCCGCGATGAGAGCCCTGGAGTGACGCGGCTCAATCTCGATTTGGGCCTTCGGAATCTCCATTTGGCTGGGATCGAACTCGAAACAACGGACCCGCTTTTTACCCGTAAAATCAAGATCGCCATCTCCGAGGTGGTTGCAGACGAAGGGATATTGGAACGCCAGATTTGCGAAGGGACGATTCATCGGATCAACTTGGAGGGAACTTCCGTGGAGCAGTTGAAGGTCTCCCTCGAACGTCAAATCCCCGGACGCGAGCTGCTCCTATTTATTCATAACGGAGATAGCCCGCCGCTTCAGGTCACTGCGATTCGCGGGATGCGGCGTCCGGTGTTTATGTTGTTTTGGGTGCGGGAGGCTGGCGGTTTGAAATTACTCAGCGGCAACCGCCAATGTGCTGCGGCCTCTTATGATGTGGCTGCGATGGAAAACAGCATCAGACGCCGTCCAGCCACGACCCTCCAGCTGGGTGAACTCGTCAAGAACCGTTCTTTCCGTGTGTCAGAGCCACTCCAAGGACTGGGCGAACCCGGGGCCGAGCTCGATTTGAAAGGTTGGAAATATTGGAAATCGGTTCACATCAGCAAACCCGGGGCGCAACAATTGGAGGCCGACCTGGAGGTGCTGGCATACGCCGATCCGTCATTGCGCGATCTGCGGGTCATGCGAGGCACCCGGCAAATCCCGTTCCTCCTTGAACGGACGTCAATTAGCCGAAGCCTGAAACTCTCCCTTGTTGCGGCCCCCGATCCAAAACGGCCCCGCGTCTCACGGTGGTCAATGAAACTGCCACACCCACGGTTGCCCATTACGCGGATTGCCTGCCGCACAAGCTCGCCGCTGTTTGAACGCCATCTGTCGCTTATTGAAGAATACGATGATGTTAACGGACACCGCGCCACGCGTCCCCTTGGGAATGCGCATTGGCAAAACGCGCCGGGCCGGGTCGCAGCCGACTTGATCCTGGCCCTCAACGTTCCGCCTCAGACCGACACGCTTATTTTGGAAACCGATAACGGAGACAATCCGGCGATCGAATTGTCCGAGCTCCGCGCTTTTTATCCGGCCTCTCGATTGATCTTTAAAGCGGGGGCCAACGACCCGGTGCAATTACATTTTGGCAATCCGAAAGCGTCGGTGCCGCGGTATGATCTGAGTCTGGTGGCGGGTCCGTTGCTTGCGATGGAACGGAACGGGGTCGAGCTCGGGCTACAACAAGGAGCTACGGCACCGGACGCCCGCGTGACCAAGTCCGAGTGGCAGATCCTTTTTTGGATCACGCTCGCGCTGGTCGTTGCCGGTTTGCTCTGGGTCCTAGCGCGGTTACTGCCGAAAGCAGAGGAACCGCGATAGGGATCGATGCTGATCTCGCCGCTCTCTACGGCGTGCCCACCAAGCGACTCAATGAACAACTGCGCCGCAATCGCCCCAACCCGCAGTCCCCTCCGAAAGCGGCAGAGGACTGCCGCACTACAAAACGCTCTCGCGGGAAATAGCGCGCCATCCATTGATGTGTCGCAAACCACCTATCCAGACCAGTGGCGCAGCGTGCTTATCTATCGTTGGGACACGGCAACGCCGTTTCCGTTTGAAGAGCGGATCCGCGGAATGGGATGAGGGATCTTCATTATTGGGGGAGTTTGTCCGACACGTCAGACCGGTCCGACGTGTCAGACTTGGCCGGAGTGCTACCAGCCGTGGGCGTCGCGCACTTTGACCATTGCGGCCAGGATCGTGTTCCATGTCTCCTGGTTCTCCAACATTGCGTTGGGGAACATGCAGCCGTCCCAGCAGATATGCTGGAGAACCTTGCGCGGTTCGCCATTGGCTTCACGGAGCCAATATCCGGCCGCCTTTGTGATGTCGATTTTGCCATTGGGATCATCGGCTGGGCAATGGCGCCCGGTCTTGTCGTGGGAACCGGTGCCGTGGACCGAGCCGTCATTTTGGGCGACATGGAAATCGAGTGTCCATGGCCGAAGGGCATCGGTCATCTGTTTGTAAGCGGCATCGAACTGGGCCTGGGTGTAACCGGGCTGGAGCAGCGCGTGCTCGGGAGCGTTGACTCCCAGGAGGTAAAGATAAGTGTGCGCAAGATCGGCCTGGAATCCGACCACCCCGGGCATCGCAACTTCTTCGAGCAATTGCACCATGTTCTGCCAGCTGTGCATCCCGGCCCAGCAGACTTCCCCTTCCGCCGCGAGACGTTCCCCGTGATCCTGCGCCACCTGCGCTGCTTCCCGGAATGTTGCCGCGATCTTTTTCGTGTTCCCTTCCGGATCGGCATACCACTTTTCAGGGCTATCGGCGGAATCGATCCGGATGACACCGTATTTACGCACCCCGTGTTCGTTGAGAAGCTTGGCGATGCGGCAAGCTTTGCGGACCGCAAACACGAACTTCTCGGTGTCTTCGAGTCCGCCCATTGCGGTGCTGCCGACGGTTCCTGGCCAGACCGGGGCGACCAGTGAACCGACATTGAGACCCAATGCCGCGACCTTGTCGGCGATGGCCTTGAGGTCGTCGTCGCTGATGTCGATGTTGATATGCGGATCGAAAAGGAACAGATCGATTCCCTCAAACTTCTGGCCATCCACCTCGGCGTTTGCGGTCAGCTCAAGCATCCGGTCAAGGCTGATGGGCGGCTGATCCGAACCTGGAGTTTTGCCGACAAGGCCGGGCCACATCGCATTGTGGAGTTTTGGAAGGGTATGTGTGTGGGTGCTCATGAGTTAGGGATTGGAAGCGGAAGGTGCTCGGCGACCGCCCAGCAATCGGGCGGCGCGAAGATCGCATTCCTGTGCCGCAAAGCATGCGGAGCGACAAGCTTCTTTTGCCGATTGGTCCGCGATTCGGTTAGCCTGCCCGGCTCGACTCGGCCTGGTCCGCGATTTTGAGATTGATCTCGTATCGCGCGGCGCAGAGGCATCCTCCCAAAATAATGATCGCGCCCGAGAGATAAATCCACAGCAGCATTGCGACCACGCTTCCGAACGTGCCGTAGATGGCGTTGAAATTTGTGATGTTGCTCGTGTAGAGAATAAAGAGTTGCTGCAACAGGTGCAGGCCCAGGGTCACAAAGAGCGCTGCCATCCAGACCTCACGGAACATCGTCCGGCGCCTCGGAGCGAACTTGTAAAACATGCTGAACCCGTAAAAGAGAACCAGCGGCTGAACCAGCAACCGGACAAGCGCGAAGATCTCGATCATGACTGGAATATCGAAGCCTATTCGCCGGGTCCCATCGATATAAAGAGCCTGGATCTGGTCGAGCACCGTGGGGACCACGATCCCGATCAGCAGCGCGCTGGTAAGGATTATCACCATCAACAGGTTCTTGATCGGCATCCGCCACCAGGAATATTCCTTCGTCCCCCATGCCCGGTTGACCCCATGGACGAGGCTCTGAAAAAACCGGAGCGCGCTCCAAGCCAGGATTACGAAGGCGATGAGTCCCGCACTTTTGCGCGACTGAAGCACCCCGTCGATGGTCTTGATGATGGCGGCCGTGGAGTCGGAATCCATGAAAAGATAGAGCTGGACCTGATCGGTGATCTTGCGGGCCGCCAGCTCTTGATCGCCCAGGAACGTCGTCCCGATCACGATAAGGAGGACGATGAGCGGGAAGAGCGCAAAAAAAGCGTAATAGGCAAAAGAGGCGGCCCTCTGTTCGCCATCGGTTTCATCATACTTGACCAGGGCCCGCCACAACACGGATCCACTCCATTGCAGCCGTGCTTTCACGGGGGGCCAGAGGAGTTCCATTGGGTTCATCGGGCGCAGTCTAAGGGAGCGGACCGGTGGCTGCCAACATTCGTACGCCTTGCAGCCCGTTAGTGCTCCGCTAGCCTGTCACGCGCATGCCGGCCCAAGAGGAACCTCCAGCAGTCCAAAATTCTCCAAAGCCGCCGCGCCGCCCGCGACGGCTCCGGCGCGCCTTCCTCATCCTTCTGGTTTTGGCGCTGATTTTTCATCGCCCTCTCTTTCACCAGGGGGTCCGCATTGCCTTGATCCAGGTGGCTGCCCGTCAAAACCTCACTCTGGACGTCCAGTTCTCCGGAAACATTTTCACCAATCTTACCGTGGAAAATGTCCGGGCCCGGCCGAATGGGCGGGCCTTCACCCCAGTCGAACGAATCGACATCGAACGCGTGGATTTTGAATACAGCATCCCAATGCTGATCCGGCATGGGTTCGGGGAGTTCCTGCGAAAATACAGGATCCAAAATGCGGAGCTCGTATTTAATGCGCACCGTCGTCCGGGAGTTGGCCCCAGGAAACCAAGGATCCGGAAGCGCTCGCTCGCCGAAGACCTCAATAATCTCCTCGCCCAGCCCGCTGGATATGCGGACTTCGTTCAGATCGAGAATTTCAATCTCGTGATACACGGTCCCGCTGGCGATCTGGCGGTGAAGGGCGCGGATCTGCGCCTCGATCCTGAAAAAATGGGACACCTCCGGATTCGCGAGTTAAAGTTTCCGCGCGTTCCAGGGTGGCAAAATCTGTCGGCGGAGACGAGCTACACCGGCCGCAATTTCCATATCCATCGAATGGTGCTGGCACCGGAATTGATCCTCGAAGACGCCAATTTTGATGCATCCCAACGGGCACAGAACAGGGGAAGCATGATGCTCAAGGCGAGCGTTTTTGGGGGAACGGCGGAGATTTCCCTGTATGGAACGAAACTCCGAAAGCGCGGGGAAAATCTTTCCAAGAGCTACGACACAACGTTGAAGATCGAGGGGCGCGACATATCGATGGAACGCGCGCTTGCCTATTTCAACGGAAAGAAATCGCCCGTGGGAGTCATCCGGAATTTTTCACTTCAAGTAACAGGGGAACCGGAAAAGCCGATCGCATGGACGGGCGGGGCAGAGGCGCGGGTGGAGAGAGTGACTTTTGGCAAATTCGTGGTCGAGTCGATGGAATCAAAGGGGCGGTTTAAGAATGGGTTGGTCGAATTTGAGGGAAGCAAGGCGTTGATTGGCAGAAACCAGCTCCTGGCGACGGGAACGGGTCGACTGCCCGAAAGCGTCAATGACCTCAAGAAGAGCGTTGCGGAAGCGGCCATGGTGCTCGACGCGCCGGATTTAGCCGCCGTTACCGCGGGCTTCCCGAAACCGCTCTCCGGCAACGCCAGCGGGGAAGGCACCTTCCAACTTCGCGACGAGCGGATCTCCACGGATTTCAATCTGCGCTTCAAGAATGTTGTGAACGAGGAGACAGCAATCGCCTCTGCCACGCTCCATCTCACCGGAAGCAAAGCACTCGTCTCTCCAAAAGAACGCCCTCTGGAAACTCTTCAAAGTCACGTTGTCGCGGACCTCAAAGAACTGCGGTTCCGGACATTCAAAGCGGACACTGCGCATGTGGACATCCAGATGATCGATGATCTCGCCAATTTGCGTGGTCTCGATCTGGTCCGGGGCGAAAACCGGGTCACGGCCAGGGGCAGTTACCGGGTTCCAGTAAAAAAACAAGGAGTGGCTGGAGCGCCGCTCAATGGGGAATTCACAATTCATGCACCGAAGCTGGAGACATTCGGATTTGCGATTCGGGATCAGGTTCTGGGTGGGCAACTGAATGGAACGGGCGCACTGCACCTGGTGAACCAAAACCTCAACGGGACACTCAAGTTGGATGGAAGCGCCTTTCAAGTCGGAGAATTCAAGGCGGATCGGATCGCGATCGATGCGGGGGCGGCCAATAACCAGGTGGAGCTAAAGCAATTTCACCTTCAGCTCAACGCATCGGATCGCATCGCGCTCCT
>JAYUPM010000488.1:0-2774 GCA_043760145.1 Spartobacteria bacterium | reverse complement strand
CGCAAGACCTCGAAGCTCGGCCTTTATAAACTCGCCAACCTTCTCTTCTTTTTTCGCTTCTCGCTATTTGATCCCGACAAGCTCTTCGGTCGGATGGCCAAGCCCATTGGATGGGTCTGGACCCCGCAGGTCCTCTGGATCTCCATTGGCCTGATCGCGGCCGCTGTCGTTGTCTTTATCCGCAACGCCGAGGGTCTCGACCAGGCCCTCGCCAATCTTTTCCAGTGGGAAAACATCATCCTGATGTGGGTCACCACCATCATCCTCAAGTCCGTCCATGAACTCGGCCATGGGCTTACCTGCAAACATTTCGGCGGTGAAGTCCATGAAGTCGGTTTCATGTCGCTCGTATTCACCCCCTATTTTTTCGTCAATGTCAGCGACACTTGGACGATGCCCAATCGCCGCCATCGGATACTGGTCTCGGCGGCTGGCATTTACGTGGAGCTCATTTTTGCCGCATTCGCCACTTTCCTTTGGGCAATGATCCAGCCCGGTTGGTTCCATAATTTTCTCTTTAACATCATCATCATCACATCGGTCTCCACGATCATCTTCAACGCCAACCCTTTGATGCGCTTCGATGGTTATTACATCCTTACAGACCTCATCGAAGTCCCCAATCTCCAGGGCAAGGCGCGCGCCCTAATCCAGCATCAATTCACCCGCCTCCTCTTTGGCCATAGCTCAAAGGATGGCGCCCTCTCCCGGCTCCCGTTGCCAAAGCGCCGCTTCGCACTTTTTTACACATACGCTGTCCTTTCCTGGGTCTACGGCTATTGGGTTATCTATCAGCTCGTGGTTTTTATGAAACCGCATCTGGAGCCCTTGGGATTGGAAGGACTCGCCACCTGGTTTTCCGTCCTCGCCTTAACCTCATGGATCCTTATTCCCATCATCGCTTTTATTAAAAACATGCAACTTACCACTCAGGATTGGCAGCCCCATGGTCGTCTGCGCAGGCTCTCACTCATTGGCGCCACGGCCTTGGGTATCTTCGCCGTCGCCTGTTTTATACCGGTCGAACTCAAGATCAAACGCTCCGGGGCCGTCGAACTCGCCGAACCCGAGCAGGTCCGCCCGGAAGTCTCCGGCTTTGTGGAGGAAATCTTTGTCAAGGAAGGCGACACCGTGAAAGTGGGCCAACCCCTTGCCCGGTTGACCAATCGCGAACTCTCTCAAAATTTCATTGCCGTCGAAAACCGCCTTAAAGTGGCGCAAGCCACCGTTGCCCGCGCGATTGGGCTCGAAAAACCGGCCGAACAGATCCAGGCGGAGACCACGCGCGCTGCTTACGAAGCCAAGTATCTCGAATCCAAACGCGACTCGGAAAGCCTGATCCTGACAGCAAAAACGGCGGGAAGCGTCCTCACTCGTGACCTTAATAAAAAGCTGAGACACCTAATCCGCAGTAATGAGCTTTTCTGCGAGATCGCGTCATTGAATCCGATGCGGATCAAGGTGGCCCTCAGCGAAAAGCAGGTGCGTTACGTCAAGAAAGGCCAGAAGGTGGAACTCCGCGCCAACGCTTATCCCTCGACTGCTTTCCAGGGCATCATCGCCGAGGATCCCATCATGTTTTTCGGCGAATCCATTCCGGCGGCATTTTCAGCGCGGCGTTCGGGCGATGTCCCGGTTTACGTCGATGCCAAGGGCCGCGATGTGCCACTGGAACGCACTTTTGAAGCCGTTGTTGAGGTCGATAATCGCGACGGCCTGCTTCGTCCGGGAATGACTGGCCGCGGCAAGATCCACACCGGCACCCATCTCTTTGGGCAATTGATATTGCAGTCCATTCGCGACATCGTCAGCCTTGATTATCGTTTTTAAAACGCGCCCAAACAATGGCTTCTCCTTGCCCTCGCTAGGACGATCCCCCCTCCTCACTCTCACTCTTAATCGTCCTCGTCCTCCTCCTCGTCCTCGTCCCTTCCCCCTTCCCTTCTTAATCCTCCTCGTCCTCGTCCTCCTCCTCGTCACTTCCCCCTCCCCTTCTTAATCGTCCCTCGTCCCTCGTCCTCCTCCTCGTCCTCGTCACTTCCCCCTCCCCTCGCCCCTCGCCCCTCCTTAATCCTCCTCGTCCTCGTCCTCGCCACTCTCATTCTCTCTGCCCTTCCATCAATGCTGACCTTTAGCTTCCGCCAATTCGCCCTGGCCCTCCTTTGCTCAATGGGCGCACTTGCGGCCCCACCACTTCCCCTGCCTTCCAACCCGTCCACTGCGAACGGGACCCAACTCAGCGGACTCCTCGGGGCACCGGTTGAAAAATTGACCCTTCGGGAAGCCATCGACATGGCGCTGCGCAATAACCTGGAGGCAAAATTCGACCATGTCGCCATTCGCATTGAGCAGGCAAAAGTCCGTTTTGAAGCGGGCGTTTTCGATCCGGTTTTCAGCATCCAAACCTCCCGCGAATCCACCCGGCGCCCGGAAAACGCCAACGATCTGAGCCGCTCCGAGCAGGTCCGACAGCGCGAACAGATCACGGCGATTAATGCCAATACCAATGCGATCCGGGCTACCCAAGGCCTCCCCCCGATCTCCATCCAGGACAGCACCACTGGCATCAACAGCGTCATCTTTGACCAGCAAAGCGACCGCTTTTCCGCAAGCTTCGTCCAGCGAACCCCATGGGGCATGCGCTTCGGAATATTTGCCGAAGCGAACCGGCTCCGTAACACATTCTCGCGCAATGACCGCGATGTGTTCCCGGAATATCAGACCTCGACACAGGTGCAGGTTATTCAACCGCTTCTAAAAGACTTCGGGCCTGC
>JAYUPM010000487.1:0-7036 GCA_043760145.1 Spartobacteria bacterium | reverse complement strand
TTCTCCCGGCGGATGTATCCCATGTCGGCGCTTTCCTCGCCGGATGCGCCACCAGTGATGACCAGGATCGGCTCCGAAGATTGGTGCGCATTCGCTGGCCTCACGCCCAGCTCCGGGTGGGAAGCGATCGCGACTCGGCCATGGCAACCGCTTTTGGCGAAGGCGACGGGATCGCGGTTATTGCCGGGACCGGCGCGGCGGTGCATGGACGCAAAGGGACGCAGGTCGAAAAGGCGGGCGGCTGGGGTCAACTTCTGGGCGATCGCGGCGGCGGTTATCACATCGCCATGCAAGGGTTGCGCGTGGTCCTGAGCCATTACGACCTGAACCAAAAGATCACGCCGCTCGCCGAAAATATTCTGCGCACGCTTTCCCTCAACCGACTCCAGGACCTGATCAACTGGGCGATGCAGGCCGATAAAATGTCGGTGGCCCGTCTGGCCCCTTGCATCTTTGAGGCGGCCCGATTCGGTGAACCCGAAATGCTCAACGTCGTCCAGGATGGCGCAACCATTCTCGCTGAATTCACCCGGGCCGTCGCCCAACGCCTCGACACCCTTGATGCCCCAGTCCGGCTTGTCGGCGGTCTCTTCGGCCATCACCCGGATTACGTTTCACTCTATAAATATCGGCTCAGCATTCTTTTGCCGAAAGCGACCGTCGAGCTTTGCACCGTGTCCGGCGCCCTCGGGGCGGCATGGCTGGCAACGCGCGACGAAAGCCACGCAACCCCAGTAAACATGAGCTCTCCGGGGCAGGGGACCCTGTTGAATCACACCGAGCTGGCCGGGGCCGCGACCGAGCAAAGCAACCCGCGCTCGACCGGCTTGGATCAGCTTTCAACCGATGCGCTCGTTGACCTCTTTGTGGCCGAGGAAGAATACGTCAATCGCGCCCTTGCTGAATCCCGGGAGTCCCTCATCCGCGGGGTCGATCTCGTGAGCCGCTCGCTGCTTGATGGAGGACGTCTCTTTTATGTCGGAGCAGGAACCAGCGGGCGCCTCGGTGTGCTCGATGCCAGCGAGATTCCGCCTACTTTTGGAACGAACCCGGAACTGGTTCAGGGGATCATGGCTGGCGGGGTCACGGCTTTGCATCGGGCAGTTGAGGGGGCCGAAGATCAGCCACAAGCTGGAGCCCTTGCCATGGTCGAGCGCGGCGTGAGGGAAGGGGATGTCGTTTGCGGAATCACCGCCAGTGGCCGGACCCCATTTGTCCTCGGAGCACTTGCCCGGGCCCGGGACATTGGCGCCCGCACAATCCTGCTGACCGCCAATCCGAACCGGCACCGGAGCGCGCCGGGTTGGGATGTGGAGATCGATCTTCCCGCCGGCCCCGAACTGGTGACCGGCTCGACCCGACTCAAAGCCGGCACCGCCACCAAGCTCGTGCTCAACATTCTTTCAACGTGCGGGATGATCCGGTTGGGGAAAGTCCGCGGCAATTCCATGGTCGATTTGAAAGTCTCCAACCAGAAACTTCAGGATCGCGCCATACGACTGGTTTGCGAAGCAACGGGACTTTCCTCGGAAGCAGCGAGAGTCGCGCTCGAGAAGGCGAACTGGAACGTGCGCGCCTGCCTCGGAACCCAAGGAGATGGGGCGCCCTCGCCCCCCTAAATCTAAAGAAACGAACTTGGGGCGAGGGCGCCCCATCTCCTTGGGAAGAAACGAACCGGGGCGATCCATTATGCTCTTGCCGGGGCGCTTGGTGGAGTCATGAGGGTGAATAGACTTGGGGCGAGGGCGCCCCATCTCCTTGGATGCTGAATGGAAGTGCGCTTCTTTGATCCGTTCGGGGAAATCCGTATGACGGCTAACTGGCTGCCGCACTGGCAACAGGTGGGGGCTACTTATTTCATTACCTTCCGGTTGGCAGATGCTGTTCCAGCAAACTTACGCGCGGAATGGGAGAATGAACGTGTTACATGGCGGGCGCGTCATCCTTTGCCATGGAGTGATAAAACGGAGGGAGAATATCATCAACGTTTTAGTCAGCGCATGGATATGTGGCTGGATGCGAGCCATGGCGAATGCGTTTTGCGTGACGAGGTTTGCCGGAGGTTGCTTGTTGAGACGTTTGAGCACTCAGAGGGCACGCAATACCAGATGCACGCCTGGGTGGTGATGCCGAATCACGCTCATGTTTTGGTCACGCTGCGTCACGATGCGCTTCTGGAGCAGGAAGTCGGAGCGTGGAAGAGTGTGTCTTCACGCAGGATCAACGCGCAACTGGGCCGCCATGGGACGCTCTGGCAAGAGGACTACTTCGATCGGTTAATTCGCGATGAACTGCATTTCGGCCGATGCATTCGATACATTCAGGGGAATCCGGCCAAGGCGCGCTTGCACGACGGTGAGTATTCGCATTTCGAGAGACCACAAGGAGATGGGGCGCCCTCGCCCCCCTAAAATCTAAAGAAACGAACTTGGGGCGAGGGCGCCCCATCTCCTTGTTTCCCCCTAAACCTCTTTCTCAAGCCGCTCGCTTAGCCATTGCTTGATCATGCTCTGGTAATTGAGGTAACGCGACCGGGCCACCCGCTTGATCCGGGCCAGCATCCGGGGATCAAAGCGCAGCGTGATCGTCGTCGATTCACGGGTATCAGCCTTCAGGATCGCGGCATTCATCAGGCGCGGTTCAAGGCGCGTATCGGCCCAGAAAACGGCTTCTTCTTCCTCGGACTCGAACCGTGGAATTTCGGACCAATTGGAAATTATTTTCATGGGGTCAATGACCGGGGTCGCTGTTTTTGCGTTGATAAAAGGCAACCTCTTCGGCGGCCATTTCGCGGGCCAGGATGACCCGGTAACGTTTTCCGTCGGTCCAAAAGACACTAAAAATGGCGCGATCGCCGATCGATTTGCCGAGGTTAAAATAACGGGCCGCATCCTCCTGGTCGGTGGCTTCTGGAAGCAACCGGAGACTGAATGGGTCTTCAAACGATTCCTCGATCTCTTTTGGGGAGATCGTTCGCAGCTCAAAAGGGGCATCCAGCCAGTCAAAGTCCATAATATTACGATCGTTGGATCAGCTCAATTTCGTATCCTTCCGGGGCATCAATAAATGCGATGACACTGGTGCCGGCTTGAGTTGGGCCGTCGGAAAGCGGGTAACCTTTGGAGGCGGCATGCGCGCTGAAAGCCGTCATGTCGGTGACTTCAAAAGCGAGATGCGTCAGATCGGGTCCGACAATGACCGGGCCGCTTTCATCGAACTTGCAAATCTCGATGAGCTCCTCGCTTTGAGGCGCCTTGAAAAACACCAGCTCCGAGCCCCGGGGCGATGTGTGCCGTCGGACCTCCTCGAGGCCGAGCACTTCCCGGTAAAAATGAGCCGTTTTTTCAAGGTCGTGGACTCGATAACGCGTATGCAGAAGGCGGGTGACCATTTTTCAGTTCTCGATTTTGATTTTCGATTTGTGATAGCCCGGGGGGCCGTGCGGAGGACACTCTCTACGTTACCTCACCCCAATCCCAAACTGAAAATTCAAATTCCATGATCGCCCTAGGCATTGATAGCGGCACCCAAAGCACCAAGACCATCGCACTCGATATCGAGTCGGGCGTCATCCTCGCATCCGCTTCGGCCTCATATGAATTGGTGGAAGGGCTGCCTCCAGGCCATATGGAGCAGGAGCCCCAGACCTGGCTCGATGCCGTCGATTCCACGGTCCGGGAGTGCCTCGAGAAACTCGGGGCCCGCAAGTCCGAGGTCAAAGGAATCGGTGTGAGCGGCCAGCAACATGGCTTCGTCCCGCTCGACAAAAAGAACAAGGTGATCCGCCCGGCAAAACTTTGGTGCGATACTTCCACCACCGAACAGTGCCGCCAATTCGAACTCAAATTCGGCGGTCCGGAGGGGCTTATAAAACTGGCTGGCAACCCGATTCTTCCCGGATACACCGCCCCGAAAATCCTTTGGCTCAAGCAAAACGAACCGAAAAATTATCGCGCCCTCGCTTCGGTCCTTCTCCCTCACGATTACATCAATCTTCACCTGACCGGCGAACGCGCGATGGAATATGGCGACGCTTCCGGGACCGGCCTCATGGATGTCCGTGAAAAAAAATGGTCCGAGCCCCTCGTGGAATTTATCGACCCGGACTTGATGGGCGCCCTCCCGGCCCTTGCCAGTTCCCGGCGGGCGCTCGGTCTGTTGCGTGAGAATTTGCGCGAAGCATGGGGTCTCGAAAAAAGCCCGGTTGTCAGTGCCGGCGGCGGCGACAACATGATGGGCGCAATCGGGACCGGCAATGTGCAGCCCGGCGTGGTGACAGTCAGTTTGGGCACTTCCGGCACCGTTTACGCGTTCTCCGCCGAACCGGTGATTGATCCACGGGGCGAAGTTGCGGCCTTCTGTGACAGCACAAATCGCTGGCTGCCGCTGGTCTGCACAATGAACGTCACCGTCGCAACCGAGCAGGCCCGCAAGATGTTTGGCTGGAGTCATAAACAACTCGAAACCAACATTGCCAGCTCTCCCGCGGGATCAGCCGGCCTCCTCTTCCTCCCTTATTTAAACGGCGAACGGACTCCCAATCTCCCGCTCGGCAGCGGCGTGCTTCACGGATTGACCACCGAAAACATGACGCCTCTACACCTTGGCCGCGCTGTGATGGAAGGGGTCACTCTAGGGCTCGGATACGGGCTCGGCCGGTTCCGCGAACTCGGGATCGAGCCGACCGAAATCCGGCTAACCGGTGGCGGAAGCAAGAGCGGGATCTGGCGCCAGATTTGCGCCGATGTCTTTGGGGTCCCAACGGTCTGCCTCGCCTCGGCCGAAGGGGCGGCATTGGGAGCGGCCATCCAGGGGGCTTACGCATCGTTGACCGCCAACGGGCAACAGGCGACGTTCCGGGAGTTATGCGAGATGAACGTGAAGATCGACCCGAAGACCCGGGCCGAGCCGAACGAATCGAATCGGCAACTTTACGTCAACCTATTGAGCCGACAAAGCGACCTGACCCGCCGGATGCATAACGTCGGATACCTCTAAATATGAAGAATCGCCCCATTATTACCCTGGCCGTGTTGGTGGCGCTGATCTGCGTGGGAGCCATCTGGTTCCTGCAGAGGGCGCCCAGTCCGCTCCCGCAAATCAGCAGCACGACCGGCTCAGCGACACCGGTATCAGCCCAACCGATAATCCCGGTCACGCCATCCGTTGTGACCAAAGCTGCGCCGACCCCGCCGACCCCGTCAAAGCAGCCCCCTGCACCGACCAAACCGATTGCCGAATGGGAAATGAAGGTCGAGCAATTGCTGACCGCCAACATCCCCGAAACCGAGACGGCCCAGATGCTCATCAACCTGATGCCAACGCTTCCGGAGGATGGCCAATCCGAAGTGGCCCAGCACATCTCCAATCTCCTTCCGGACAAAGATTACAGCCGGGCAATGCCGCTTATCAAAAACACAAGGTTGCCCGAGGACGTGCTCGATGTTTTGGTCACCGACCTCATGAACCGCGAGGACGCAGTCAAGCTCCCGGCCCTGCTCGAAATCGCAAAGCTCCCCAGTCATCCACACCAGGAGGAGGCAATCACCGATCTCCAGATTTTTCTCGATGTCGATCACGGCACCGATTGGAACAAATGGAACGGCGCCATGCTCGCCTATCTCAAGTCCCAAGCCGAGGAGGACGCCGCCCCGCCCGACACGGCTCCGTCATTTCCCGGGACACCGATCCCCAAACCATGAAGCTGGTGATCGCCGCCACAGGCGCCAGTGGCGCGATCTATTTCCAGCGCCTCCTCGCAAAGATCGATTGCAAGCGGCACGAGGTCCATGTCGTCCAGAGCGCCTTCGCAAAACAAGTCATCCGCGAGGAACTCGGCGAAATCGTCCTCCCCCCGGAAGTCCATTCGCATGGGGATAAGACAATGAATGTCCCATTCGTCAGCGGCTCCGCCCATTTCGATGCGATGGTCGTCGTTCCTTGTTCCATGGGGACTCTCGGCCGGATCGCTTCCGGTATTGCGGACACCACGATCCTTCGCGCCGCCGATGTTTTCCTAAAGGAACGCCGCCTCCTCATTCTCGTCCCGCGCGAGACCCCGTGGAATCTTATCCATGCCCGCAACGTCGTTACCGTTACCGAAGCGGGCGCGGTGATTCTCCCGGCGTCGCCCTCTTTTTATAGCCGACCCCAAACCATCGAGGAAGTCGCCGACACAGTGGTCTCGCGAATCCTCGCCCAACTTGGCATGCCCGATCCCGGGGCTTTCCGCTGGGCCGAGACCGAATGACACAGGCTCGCAAGGCCGCGCTCATCGCCGGGCTCGGTGTCCTCATCATGCGTCCGTGGCTCTGGACATTGCGTTTCCGACTTCACGATAAAGCCGGCGTTTTGCGCCAGCCGATCCCGGAAAAGCCGTTGCTCTGGACCTTCTGGCATAACCGCCTCTTCGTCATGGCTTACATGTTCGAGCGCTTTTTTCCAGGACGCCCAGGAGCCGCCCTTGCCAGCGCAAGTAAAGACGGGGAAATCATATCGGCTGTCATGCAGCGATTCGGGATCCGGGCGATCCGCGGATCAAGCTCACGCCGGGGCGCAGCCGCCTTGATCGAAATGAAACGAGCCATCGAGGCGGGCGAAATCATGGCCCTGACCCCCGATGGCCCGCGTGGCCCGCGGTATCAGATTAGCCCGGGGATCATCAAACTGGCGCAAATCACGGGGGGCACGATCCTGCCGATCCATGTCCGTTTCTCGAGTTACTGGGAATTAAAAAGCTGGGACCGGTTCATCCTGCCCAAGCCGTTTTCAACGGTGGAAATCACATTCGCTCCATTGCACCAAGTCCCGCCGACCACCGATGCCGAAGCCTTCGAGCAGGAGCGCCTCCGATTCGAAGCCGTCCTGCAAGGCCCGGAAAAGACCTGAGGTCGGAGGACGGAGGTCGGAAGTCGGAGGTCGGAAGTCGGAGGTCGGAGGTCGGAGGTCGGAGGTCGGAAGTCGGAAGTCGGAAGTCGGAAGTCGGAAGTCGGAAGTCGGAAGTCGGAAGTCTGATCGGACTGATCGGTCTGATCGG
>JAYUPM010000486.1:0-2793 GCA_043760145.1 Spartobacteria bacterium | reverse complement strand
CTCCCGCCGATACATGCAGGAAATGATTCCGTTTGTGGGGCCCCGCACCGACATCATCGGCCCGGACATGGGGACCGATGAGCAGGTCATGGCTTGGTTCATGGATACTTACTCGGTTTACAAAGGCTACGCCGTTCCCGAGATCGTGACGGGCAAGCCGGTCTCAATCGGTGGCATGGCGGGACGGCGCGAAGCAACCGGGCGCGGCGTTGTTTTTCTAGTCGAACGGGCTCTCGATGTGCTCAAGCTCGTGCCCGAAAAATGCACCGCTGTTGTCCAGGGTTTTGGAAATGTCGGTTCCGTCACCGCGCTCGGCCTCGCCTATAAAACCGGGATGAAGGTGATCGGGATCAGCGATGAAACCGGGGCATTTCATCGCGCCTCAGGGATCGATGTCGCGGCGGCTGAGCAATACGCAAAAGAGCATCGGAACCTCGCCGGGTTTCCTGGGGCCGATCCGATCTCCGCTGACGACTTGCTTACGCTCGAGTGCGATGTCCTTGTCCCCGCCGCCGTCGAAGCGGTGATCACCGAGCACAACGCCGCCAAGCTGCGTTGCCGGATCCTGGCGGAAGGCGCAAACGGCCCCACCACTCCTGCCGCCGATCTGATTCTTTTTGAACGGTGGAACGAAATATTCGTCATCCCGGATATTCTCTGCAACGCGGGCGGGGTGATCGTTTCTTACTTCGAATGGGTCCAGGGTTTGCAGAGCTTTTTCTGGAATGAAACCGAGGTCGCGGACCGCCTCTTTCGCACTTTGGAAACAGCGTTCAGCGCAATGACCAAGCGGGCGCGCGCCGAAAAAATCCCGCATCGGATGGCGGCGATGGCGATCGGAGTGGAACGGGTGCTTTCGGCAAAAAGAGCCCGTGGCCTCTTTCCATAAAGTCCATTCCGTCCATCAAGTCCATTGCGTCCATTGCGTCCATCAAGAGCCGAGCACCGCGACTAGAAACCAGGCAATCATCACGATCCCGATCCCGAGGTTGCAGAGAAGCCCTGCAGTGGTTCCCACGAGCGTCCCCCATGTCGATTTGCCGGCGGGCAAAAGCGCTTTGCCGCCGATGAGTTCACCGAGGAGGACCCCGATAATCGGGCCGATAAAAATCCCGATCAGTCCAAAAAAAAGTCCGACGATCGCGCCGATTACTCCGCCAACGGCTCCCCACCGGGTTGCGCCGAACCATTTTGCGCCAAAAGACCCGCTTAGAATTTCAACCGCGTAGCTCATGAGAGTGAGGGCAATCAAGCCGCCGAGCGTGGTCCAGCCAACGCTCTCATCTGGCCCGAGCGTGAGTCGATGAAGGACGGCGGCCGCCAGGATGATCGAGCTCCCCGGAATCAACGGGATCACGGTCCCAACCAAACCGACCGCCATTAAAAGCAAAGAAACCGTCCACCAAACCGTGGTCATATTTTATTGGGCATTGGAATTCAGGTTGTGGGGATTGCGCGGTCCCACTAAGAGGGACGTCGCTAACTGTAACTCAAATTCAAATTCCTAAATCTTAATTTCACCATGGCACTTCCAATTGGCACTAAAGCTCCTGATTTCGCACTCAAATCCAAAACCGCAGACGGCCTCAAAGAGGTCAAGCTCAGCGATAACCTCGGCCAGAAAAACACCGTCCTGCTTTTCTTCCCGCTCGCGTTCACCGGGACTTGCACGGAAGAATTTTGTGACGTCACCAGCGGATTGACCAATTACACCGGGCTCGGCGCGGACGTGATCGGGTTGAGCGTTGACAGCCCCTTTGCCCAGGAAGCATGGGCCCTAAAGGAGAAGATCGGCGTCACGCTTGTCAGCGATCTCAATAAAACCACCGCTAAAAATTACGGCGTCCTTTTGGAGGATCTGGTCGGAATCGGCGCCACTTCGGCCCGCGCCGCGTTCGTGGTCGATAAAGAAGGTGTTATCCAATATAGCGAACAAACCGCGACGCCCAAAGACCTCCCGAATTTCGACGCGATCAAGGCCAAGCTCAGCGAACTCGCGTAATTATGAAGAACTGGCTTTACGCGACAAGCGCCTCTCAAAATACGAGTGCGGCTGAAGACGCGCTTCCATCCTTGGTTGCCAGCGGGGCATTGAAACCGGAGACGCTGACGTGGTCCGAGGGAATGGCCTCGTGGACGCCGGCCCGCGAGACGTTGCCGCATCTTTTCCACTCAGGGAAAAGCGGGCCGCCGCCCTTGCCAGTGGCCGTGGCGCCCGTTGCAGGGAGCGTGGCCAAGCGATCCCATGAAGTTGATTACGAGATTCATGGCGATGACATGCAAATGGTGGAGATCGAGCTCGATCCCGGTGAAACCGTCATCGCAGAGGCCGGCGGCATGTGTTACCTCGAAGAAGATATTACCTTCGAATCCAAGATGGGTGACGGTTCCAACCCGGATGGCGGTTTCTTTGGGGCGCTTAAAAATATCGGGAAACGGGTCCTGACAGGTGAGTCGCTCTTCATGACGCATTTCACCCACAAAGGGACCGCCCACAAACGGCGGGTCGCGTTCGCGGCGCCTTATCCTGGAAAGATTGTGCCGCTCAAATTATCGGAACTCGGCGGCGAAATCATCTGTGAGAAAGATGCGTTCCTCTGCGCCGCTTTCGGCACCTCAGTCAGCATCGCGTTTAACCGGAAATTGGGTGCCGGGTTTTTTGGTGGAGAAGGATTTATTTTGCAAAAGCTGACAGGCGATGGCCTCGCGTTCATCCACGCTGGCGGAACCATTGTCCGCCGTGAACTCAAAGGCGAAACCCTCCGTGTTGATACCGGTTGCCTGGTCGCCATG
>JAYUPM010000485.1:0-2794 GCA_043760145.1 Spartobacteria bacterium | reverse complement strand
GACGGGACGCGGGCCGGATTCAGCCCGGAGGAAGTCAAGGCGGTGTTGAAAACCGGCGGCAAGCTGGAGATCCACGATGCGTTGCTCTGCCGGGTCAGATATTTCTGCGAAGGGGTGATTTTTGGGAGCAAAAAATTTGTGGAAGAGTTGTTCAATGCGAACCGCTGGCGGTTCGGAGCCAACCGCACAACCGGGGCGCGGCCGATGCGCGGGATGGATTGCCCGGGGTTGTTTACCGTGCGCGACCTACGCAACCCGGTGATTCCGTGACAGATAAGAGGGCGATGTGAAGGTTAACCAATCGGTTAGCTTCACTTGGGCTGCCCTGATGATGCGCGCAAAATGGAATTGGCGGCCAGATGCGCCTTGGCAATTCGCGAATCCCCGGAAATAGCTCGATTCGCAGCGTTGGAAGACCTTCTCTTACCTATTGATTCGTGTATCCGCGCCACCTTATCGCTCGATTTGAAACCATCCTCCCTCAAGCCACCACAGTTTGTCTGTCCCCTTTCTTTTTGGGAGCAGAATCAAAAGGAGAAAGGCGAGGCCGATAGCTTTTATTGTGGAGTGCGCGTGTCCCCTCCGAGGCAAACGCGAACTCCCCCAGTCACGGCCGCCATTACTGCCCGCTGCAATTTGGAAAGAAAATTCGGGCAAGGCGTTACACGAAACCCTAAAACAGCGATGCGTCAACGATGGCGAGGACGTCCTCCAATACCTCCAGAGGAGCATGCGCAATGAGCTTCATGCGACGTGAGCGAAAATCGAGAGACTTCACTTGTTCGCACATTACAAAACCCGTCAATGGAGTGCGTCCGGTAATGGGAACGTGGAAAGGCACGTGGCGGTCCGTGTTGGTGATCGGGCAGCAAATCGCCATGCCGGTGGCTTTGTTGAATGCATCCTTGCTGATCACCAGCGCGGGTCGGCACCCTTTCTGCTCATGGCCGACTTGCGGATCAAAGTTCAGCGACACCAAGTCGCCCTGCCGCGGGATGTAAGCTGCCATTACCAGACTTCCCGCCCGTTCGTTCCCCAGTCAAACTCCGCTTTCTTGTAGTTCCTCGGCATGGCGGCCGCCAGGTCTTCAATGCGATGCCGCCCACGAACACGCGATGGCGGGCTTGCCCGCTTCACGATTATGGCGTCTTTCTTTGGCGAAAGCTTGACCTCCAGATTCGCTCCGGGTTCCAAGTGCAATTCGGCCAGCAGGGCCTTCGGGAGGCGCACGCCCTGGCTGTTTCCCCATGCCTGGAGTGTCGTAATCATGTGCTGTATGTATAGCCGTGGGATAGCCTTGGCAAGCGCGCATTGGGTTTCGAGTTGGAAGTTCCGCGTCGCGAAGCGAGCCGCCGCGATTCGCTCCGGGATACTGATCCACGACGCAAATCCCGATATGGCAGCCGAGCATCAGCGTTATATCGGCGATACGCCCTTGCAAGGCGGCAATAAGGCGATGGAACCGTAACATCGCTCACAGAATGCCGCCCTCCGCTTGGACTTCTGGCAGATCCGCTGGGATCGAGGCCCAGACCAGCGCTTTTGCCGCTGCGGTCATCTCCATGCCCATCGCCAGTTTGTCTGTCCCCGAAATCTGTGGTTCCGTTCCGGATTCGTCATTCAGGATATGGAAAAGATCGACCGGAAGAGCCACGCAATGAGGATAAGTAAGTGAATCAGGGTTAGAAGCAAATCACTGATTACTGATTACTGATTACTGATTACCGGTAAATATCCACCAGAAAGACCAGCGCCTCTCCTTTGCCGATGTTCAGGATCGCGTGCCGCACATCGGCCCGATAAGTGGCGGAGTCGCCAGCGGCAAGATCCTCGGAATCGACTCCGGATTCCAGACGGACCCGGCCCTTCTCGACAACGAGGAACTCGCGTGTGCCCTCAAAGTGCGGGGCGCTGCGCAAGGCGCCACCGGGCTGGAGTTTGACTTCGTAGAACTCCACGTCCTTCTCGAGTTGGAGCGGGGAGAGGGTCCGGATCTGGCAATCTTTGTCGGAGCGATAAACCTGGGTCCGGTCACTGCCCCGGATGACTTGCACCGATGAGCTTGCCGCGGGCGCTTCCACCAGTTCTCCAAGGGTTACACCGACGGCCCGGGCGATTCGCATCGTCACAACGAGCGTGGGATTGGCCTGGTTGCGCTCGATCTCGCTTAACATCGAGCGGCTGACTCCGCTGGCGTTGGCCAGGACTTCTAGGGACCAGCCATGATGGCTGCGAATCTCCCGGATCCGATTGCCCAAATCGCCGACTGCAGGTTCGCCCTGTTCGATCGGGGGCGGGAGTTTGGGTTTACGTTTGACTGGCACGATGTTTGTTCGTTGTAACGGAAATAATTCTTGCATGCCGGAATCCGTTGTCCGATATACGAGAAACAAGTTCCGGGATAGTGAACACCCGCCCCCCGGACTTTGGCAACCCCTTTCAATCCCTTTCAATCCCTCAAACTTCCAATGAAAGCCCTCGTTAAACGTCACGCTTCCCCCGGTCTTTGGCTCGAGGATGTCCCGGAACCGGAGTTCGGCATCAATGACGTCCTGATCCGCGTGGACCGGACCGGAATCTGCGGCACGGACCTGCACATCTACAAATGGGATGCGTGGGCACAGAAAACGATCCCGGTGCCGATGGTGGTCGGGCACGAGTTCGTCGGCGAGATCGTGGCGGTCGGCTCGAATGTGTCTGACTTCCGGACCGGCGAAGTGGTGAGCGGCGAAGGCCATGTCGTCTGCGGACGCTGTCGCAACTGCCTGGCGGGTCGTCGCCATCTTTGCGCCGA
>JAYUPM010000484.1:0-2795 GCA_043760145.1 Spartobacteria bacterium | reverse complement strand
CTGAGAGATCGCCGTAATGGAGAAAAAGCCGGACCCCATTAAGATGCGGATCGGAGTAGAGATGATCGATGCGCGACGTGTTGAACGTGCTGGCCCGGCGGATAATGCCATGGACCTCGTAGCCTTTGGCCAGCAACAGATCCGCCAGATACGATCCGTCCTGTCCTGTGATGCCTGTAATAAGCGCCTTTTTCATGTGGTTAAAATCGAGGCCGTTACTGCCGACCGCAGCGCTTCTTGCTGCGCGGCGAGCAACTCGGCAATCCCTTTTTTGCCAAGAGCCAGCATCGCCGAGAGTTCTTCCGCGGAAAATGTGTTCTCTTCGCCCGACCCTTGGACCTCAACAAAATGGCCATCGGCGGTCATCACAAGGTTCATATCGACACTGGCATCGCGGTCTTCGAGATAATCAAGATCGAGCAGCGGCGCGCCTCCCACGACACCCACGCTAACGGCCGCGACAAACTGGCGGATCGGGCTTTTCGAAAGCAGCTTGGCCGCCACCAACCGTTCACACGCCAATGCCGCCGCCACACACGCCCCCGTGATCGACGCGGTCCGTGTCCCTCCATCGGCCTGGAGGACATCACAATCGATCCATAACGTCCGCGGCCCGAGCGCTTCCAAATCAAGCGCCACCCGCAATGAACGGCCAATCAGCCGTTGAATTTCAACTCCACGCCCATCGAGTTTTCCCTTGGAAATGTCCCGGGCTTTGCGCTGGAGCGTCGAATACGGAAGCATCGAATATTCGGCCGTGATCCAACCCCCGGTCACCTTCTGGTCTTTCATCCAACGCGGCACCCCTTCCTCGATCATCGCGCTGCAGATCACCCGCGTATTCCCACTGGCCACGAGCACCGATCCGGTCGAGTGCGGGGCGAAGTTGGGTGTAAAAGAAAGTGGCCGAAGTTGATCCGGCGCGCGGCCGTCGTGTCGAGTCATGGGGCGGGGAGGATACAGATAGGGTGACACGGTGACAAGGGTGACGGATCGACGGATCGTCCCTCGTCCTCGTCCCTCGTCCCTCGTCCCTCGAAAAGCATTTCAGTCAGGGGAGCCGGATGTCGGGTATGCAAACGAGGACGAGGGACGAGGACGAGGGACGAGGACGATCTGCCCGCCGCATGCCGTCACCCGCCCTTGACCACACCCGCTCCTCCCCGCGAGACTCCAGCCAATGAACGAAGCCATTATCAGCGTGCCCGCCACCTCCGCCAATCTCGGCCCGGGCTACGACTGCCTTGGGGTGGCACTTCGCCTTTATAACCGCGTCACTGTGCGCCGGGGCGGTCCGCCTCAAAGCCATGTCATGGCCTCAAATGCCGCTGCCCGATTTTTCTCCGCCTCCCAAATCGAGCCCCACGCTTTTCACTGGGAGATCGAAGGAGACGTGCCGCAATCGCGGGGTCTGGGAAGCAGCGTCACGGTCCGACTCGGGCTTTTGCACGGGCTCAATGCGCTTAATGGCAACCCACTCGACCGCGAGCGACTCTTCGAACTATGCGCCCAACTCGAAGGGCATCCTGATAACGCGGCGCCCGCAGCATTTGGCGGGTTCACTGTGGCCAAACCCGGCGTCCCTCCGCTCCGATGCGAGGTCTCCGAGGATCTGAAGTTTATCCTCCTCATTCCAGGTTTCGAAATCGCGACTCCGGCCGCCCGAGCCGTTCTGCCGCAACAGATCGCGCATCAACAAGCCGCGGCCAGCTCCGCCAATGCCTGCCGGATTACAGCCGGTTTCGCCCTTCAAAAATATGAACTGCTTCGCGGCTCTTTCACCGATTTCCTCCACCAACCCTTTCGCGAACCGCTCATCCCGATGCTTTCCAAAGTAATCGCGGCCGGGGAAAACGCGGGCGCGCTCGGCGGCTTCCTGAGCGGCTCAGGCTCGACAATTTGTTGCCTCACATTGCGCGCCCCGGAAAACGTTGCGGCAGCCATGAGCGCCGCTGCCGACCGCCCCTCCCGCATCGTCATCACGACCGCCGACAATCGCGGCGCCACCCAGCTCTGACCACGTGTTCCGTCGCTGGCTCGAAACTTTTGAGGCGTTCGCCATCGACGTTATTCTTGAACGGCGCTACGGCAAACGCGCGGCGATTCTGCGCTGGGTCCTTTTCGCCCTCTCCTTCCTGTTTCTGGCCGGGGTCCAGGCCCGACTTTGGCTCTATAAACACCGGTTCCTGCGCGAACGAACCCTCGGTTGCCTCGTCATTTCCATCGGCAATCTCACTGTCGGCGGCACCGGCAAAACACCCGTCGTCGAAAAATTCGCCCGCACCTTGAAAGATCACGGCCGATGCGTCGCAATCCTCAGCCGCGGATACAAAAGCAAAAAGCCGCCTCTGTTCCGCCGACTCCAGCGCAAATGGCTCGGCATGGAGCGGAAAAAACCGCGCATTGTCCATGATGGCGAACGGCTTCTGCTCGACTCCCGCTACGCCGGGGATGAGCCCTTCATGCTCGCCCGCAGCCTCAAGAACGTGATCGTTCTCGTGGATAAAGACCGCGTCAAAAGCGCAATCCACGCCGTCTGCAACATGGGCGTCGACACCATTATTCTCGATGACGGCATGCAATATCTGCATCTCAAACACCGGCTCGAAATCTGTCTCATCGATCGCCAGGCGCCATTCGGCAACGAGTTCCTCCTCCCACGCGGCACCCTCCGCGAACCGCCCTCCAACCTTCAGCGCGCCAATTACATTTTCATCACCAAAAGCGTTCCCGGCTGCAACACCGCACTCATTGAGCGGATCCGCCTCCACAACCGGACTGCGGAGATTATCGAG
>JAYUPM010000483.1:0-2797 GCA_043760145.1 Spartobacteria bacterium | reverse complement strand
ACCTACCAAGGTCAAACCTTCGTGATTGATAATCCGGTCGGAACCCCAATAGGAACAAACGCTGGCTTCAGCGACGTCGCAGCCGGCGACTTCTGGTCACCGTATAACCTTCGCTAAAACCTCGAATAGGATTGAGTTTAACGCCAGCCGCCCTGTAACAACGGGACGGCTGGTTTTTTTTGCGGAATGTGAGATGCCGCAAGTTTTGGAATAAGGGCTGCCGGGTCTTCAACTCGGTGCTTAGCCATGAAGTGTTGATCCGAATGGCGTTCCAAAAGTAATTACAGCGGCATTGCAAGTGCTAATTAAACGCCAACACCGTGAAAGTGGCGGAAATCCTAAAATCATCCAAACATTCCAATTATCCAAAAATGAAACCCAATAAAAGGGGAAGCAGCGGCTTTACCCTTGTCGAAATTATGGTTGTTGTGGCGATCATCGCGATGTTAGCGGTGATCGCACTTCCGAACTATCTGCGCTCTGCTAGGCGGGCGATGGCCGCTCGGATGTTAGACGATCTCAAAGTCATTGATAACTCCATCCAGGAATATGCGCTTGAAGCGAGTATGTCGCCCGGCGAAGTGGTTGAATGGGCAAAAATACAAAGGTATCTCAAGCCCGCAACCATTTTGTATGGGACTGGAAAGAGCTCCACAGGATTCGACTATTTGTTGTTTGAATATAAGGTCGATGTTTTGATCGAAACTCCTCCAGGAACGGGCCTTGCGTTCGGTGATATCACCGATTTGGCGTTTTGGTCGCCCTACATCCTCAAAGATTAGACGAGGGCTCTTAAACAGGATCGCGGCCTATTAATTTAGGCCGTGCTCCTGTCTTGAGGATGCGTTTGCCAAAGCGACTGGGGAGGAGCGTTTTCTCCAAAGCAATGTCTCAAGTTGGAACGAACAGTAATCCGTGTCCAGATGTGCCTGGTAAACGGAAGGGCAAGAGGTGACATTGGCTTTGGAAGTGCTATTTTGGGCTGCCCACCATCTTGTTATGATCCAAAAGATTTTCTTCCTCCCTTTCGGCGCATCCCATAGCGTGATCGCTGCCGCCATTGTTTGTCTTTCCACTTTTAATCAATACGCCATGAGCGAACCAGCAGCCTCTACACCGAAAATCGATCCCGCCATTACAAAAACTGAACCGAAAACGGCGATCCCGACGGACGCGGAGCTGCGCAAGCGCCTTACCCCGGAGCAATACAAGGTAACAAAGCAAAATGGGACGGAGTTGCCATTCACCAACGAGTATTGGAAGCACAATGCCGAGGGCATTTACGTCGATCTCATTTCGGGCAAACCGCTCTTTTCGTCCAAGGATAAGTTCCACACCGAATGCGGCTGGCCCGGATTCGCCAAGCCCATTGATGCGGCTGAAATAAAGAATCTCGCCGACAATACCCTCGGCAGGACCCGCGTGGAGGTCCGCTCAATAACCGGCGACGCTCATCTTGGGCATGTTTTTAATGACGGCCCAAAGGAGATGGGGGGGTTGCGTTATTGCATCAACTCGGCGGCAATCCGGTTTGTGCCCAAGGATAAAATGGCGGAAGCGGGATATGGCGAATGGTTAAAGGATTTCGCGCTTAAAGAACCAGCAAAAGCAGCGCCTGCCGCGGAAAAGCCAAAGGGCAAGTAGACGGTTTCTGTTGGATCAGCGGCGGTTGAAAATTTCCTTCAGAGCGGGTCGGTTGAATGACTTTCCGGAGCCATGCCCTGGAGGCAGGTTGTCAGTCCTTAAAAAGAGTAAACGCCGGCTGAATTGCTTCAGTCGGCGTTTACCGGGATGCCCTGGGGGGGCTGGACTTGCGGTCCGTGGGGGAGTGTTTTTGGGAGGGAAGTGGCCTTAAAAAGTGACAAACACTCGGCGCAGTTACCGGATATCGATCAGTTCCACTTCGAAAATGAGCGTCTCGTTCGGACCAATCGGGCCACCGGGCGTTCCGCGGGCACCATACGCGAGTTGCGGCGGGATCACGAAGCGATACTTGGCACCCACCTTCATCAATTGCACCCCCTCGGTCCAACCCTTGATCACCTGGTTGAGCGGGAATTCGGCGGGCTTGTTGCGTTTGATCGAACTGTCGAATTCCTTGCCGTCAAGCAGGGTGCCGCGATAATGCACGACGACGGTGTCAGTTGCTGCCGGGCTTTTGCCGGTCCCTTCCTTGAGAACGGAATATTGAAGTCCGCTGGCGGTGGTTTTCACGCCTTCTATCTTTGCGTTTTCGGCGAGATATTTTTCGCCCTTCTCAGTTGGTGTTTCGGACATGGCTGGGAGGTTAAGACTCGTCCAAGTTAAAACGACAAGCAGTTTCGTCAGTGAGTTTAGGTGCATGGCGCAAAAACGTATTGCAACTGAGCCCAAGACGAAAGACCAAAGACCAAAGACCAACCTATTGAAAAAGCTTCTTTCCCTTTTTGTCAGCGTTGCCCTGCTCGCATTCATCTATTGGAAGATCGGGCCGGAGAACAGATCCCGGCTCATCGAAATATTCCGCCAATGCGATCCGGGCTGGATGCTGGCCAGCCTCGGGATGGTCATCCCGCTGACGCTCTTCACGTCGTGGCGTCTCCAGCAACTCATGCCGATGCGCGGCCAGCTCGGCTTCGGTGAAGCCAATAAACTCATCCTTGTGGCCAGTGTCCTGAATCTGGTGCTTCCCTCCAAGATGGGGGACATCGCCAAGGCCTATTTCCTGCGCGATCGCGGACACTTGCCCGGCTCCCTGGCGCTCTCCCTCGTCGTGTTTGAGAAATCATGCGACATGCTTTCGCTCCTGCTCTGGTGC
>JAYUPM010000482.1:0-7117 GCA_043760145.1 Spartobacteria bacterium | reverse complement strand
GCCAGGAGCCGATGCTGGCCCGGCCCGGGACTTCGGAGCCAGTCATGACAAAGGTGCAAGCCGGGTCATGATTAATGGCGTCGGTGTGAACGGTCTTGATCAGGGCGATCTCATCCACGACTTTGGCAGTATGCGGGAGTAGTTCGCTGACCCAGCGCCCGCACATCCCGTGCTGGGCGAACTTGAAGATCGATGGCGCCACCGGGAGCCGTGTCTGTCCACTGGTCATCCCGGTGATGCGCTGTTCGCCACGCACAGTCGCGGGAAGTTCCAGATCAAAGAACTTATGCATCTCCGGCTTGTAATCCCAGAGATCAAGCTGGGACGGGCCTCCGTTCATATGGAGATAGATGATCGCCTTGGCTTTGCCGGCAAAATGCGGGAGCCCATCCAGGGCTGGATGCACACGTCCGGTCAACAGCCCGCCGGGCGTCTCAGCCCGGCTGATCGTGCTGCCGAGCAACTGTGCAAGCGCAAGTCCCCCGAGCCGCAGACCTGTGTGTCCGAAGAATTGCCGCCGGGTCTGGTTGATTTGATGTGTAAATAGAGGGTCCATGGTGGGTAATCAGTAATCAGTGGTCAGTAATCAGTAATCAGTAATCAGTGGTCAGTAAGCAGTGGTTAGCGACCTCGGTTCGGGTGACAAAACTCATCCGCGCGCCCAATCATTGAGCCGATCATGCGGCCAATTTCTTGGGCGTTTTGGCCGAGTTCGCGAGTCTGGTCGTGGGATAGATACTGGCATTCAAGGTGCGAGCTCATTGGAGATTCATTCTGATTACTGAATACTGAATACTTCCCCCTCACTGCCGACTAATCACTTCATCAAGGTTAAGGACGAGATTCGCAATCAACGTCCACGCGGCAAGTTCCGGTTCCGGGATGCCGACCTTGGGCTTGGATTCGCCTTGGCGGATTAGTTTTCCGGCGGCTTCAGGTTTCTGCTGGTAAGCGGTCATGTGTTGCTTGAAGGCATCCATCACGATCGCCAGCTCTGCGGGTGCCGGCGACCGGGCCAGCGCGGTTCGATAGGCAAAGGTGATTTTTTCCTCGGGTGTATTCCCGCCCTCAGCCATCAGACGCTCGGCAAATGCCCGGGCCGCCTCGATGTATTGGACGTCGTTCATGAGCTGGAGCGCCTGCAACGGCGTGTTACTCCGCTCACGGAAGACACAGCTCTGTTCCCGAGGCGGGGCGTCGAAGTTGATCATGAAAGGAGGCGGGGCGGTCCGCTTGAAGAATGTATATAGGCTGCGCCGGTAAAGGGCCGAGCCGGAGTCGGCCTTGTAAAAGCGCGTGTTGGATCCGACAAATCCAACTGGCTCCCAAATGTTCGGGGGTTGATAAGGCCGGACCCCTTTCCCGCCCACCGTGAGGTTCAGTAATCCAGAGACAGCGAGTGCTCCATCGCGGAGTTCCTCGGCGTCCAATCGGAGCCTTGGTCCGCGCGCAAGGAGCCGGTTATACGGGTCGCGTTTCCAGAGCAGGTCGGGTGCCGTCGCGGCTTGGCGGTATGTGCCGGACGTGACCATGAGCCGGACCAGTTTTTTAATGTCCCATCCGGTTTCGCGAAAGGATACCGCGAGCCAATCAAGGAGTTCCGGGTGACTTGGGGATTCACCTTGGGAACCAAAATCCCCCGCGGACTTGACCAGGCCGACTCCGAAGAACTGTTGCCAGAAACGGTTCACAGTCACACGGGCGGTGAGTGGATGATTATCGGCCACCAACCAGTTGGCGAGGTCCAGCCGGGTCGGCCTTGGCGCTGGAACGGTCTCTGTCCCTTGTGCCTGGATTAGCGCTGGGAACGCGGCGGGCACCCCCGGCAACACCAGTTCGCCCGGTTTATTGTATGCGCCCCGTTGCATGATGAAGCTATCACGCGGCTTCTCCATGTCTTTCATTACGAATGTCCCAGGGATCGAGTCATCTAGCGCCTCACGTTCGCCCTTCACTTTGGCTTCCTCAGCCTGGAACGGGGCGAACAACGGCTTCGTCGCGGCACACACATTGGCGAAATAATAATCGCGGAGTTGTTTTTGTTGCTCGGCAGTCCGCTTCGCAGCTTCTGTTTTAAAGATCTTGTTCACCTCACCGGGCAGTCCCTTGGTATCCTTGCCTTCCCGTGGCTTGATCCAAGCCAGGAGCGATTTGGATGGATCGGTGGCGTCATCTATGCGGCCTGTCATCACCAACTTGTCAAAATGTGCGGTCCCGGCATGTAGCGTAAACGCGATCCCCACCACCTTGTCGCCCGGGTTGAGTCCAATCTTCGCACTCTCCACTTCCAACTGCACCCATTTCCCGGTCTCCGGCAGCGGGCCGGCCGAGAAGCGTTCGGTTGTGTTTATGGTCCCGAAATTGATCGCAGCTATGTCGCCCCAAACTGCCCGATGCTTCCAAGCAGAGGTATGGAATTGGAGCATGACCGCACCTGGCGCCTCAGCTGGATCCAGGAACACCATGAAAGAAAAGCGGCCGTTGGGCGGGATCACAATCGGCTCGGCTCCAGATTGATAGTAATCCTGAGTCATCGCCTTCCCTGAAATCCGGAGTGAACGCGCGCCGCTGGAGACGGGACCATTTTTCTTGGTTATCCATGTGAGCGGATTGCCGACACTTGTCACCACGGCTTTCTCGGGAAAATCATCTTCAACCAGGACAAGCACTTCGTCCCTGGCAGGAGGCGGTGGAACAATCGAAGCCGGGTCGATATAAGTTATCTTGGCTAACTCGCCTGTGATTTGTTCAGAGACGCGTTTGAGACGGGCATCGAAATCGGCGAGCCGTTTCTTCTCCTCGGGTGTGGGTAGCTTGATTGTCGGGGCCGTGAGAAATGCATTGCCGTCCATGGCCGGATCGGCGCTGGAATTGAAGAACGCGTAGAGCTGGTAAAACTCTTTCTGGGTCAACGGATCGAACTTATGATCGTGGCAAACCGCGCAGCCCGCAGTTAAGCCCATCCAAGTCTGGGCGGTCGTGGAGGTCCGATCGACAGCGTAAATGAATCGATACTCGGCATCGATGGCGCCGCCTTCCCCGGTGGTGATATTGCAGCGGTTGAACCCGGTCGCCACGACCTGATCGGGAGTGGCGTTGGGTAAAAGGTCACCGGCCAATTGTTCAATGGTGAATTGCTTGAAAGAGAGATTCCGATTAAAGGCGGTTACAACCCAATCGCGGTAAGGCCACATTGAGCGTTCATTGTCGTAATGCAGGCCGTGGGTATCGCCATAACGCGCGACATCCAGCCAATGCCGCGCCATTTGCTCGCCGTAATGGACCGAACCCAAAAGGCGATCAACGACTTTCTCGTATGCATCGGGGGATGGATCGGCCAAAAACGCATCGACTTCACGCAGCGCCGGAGGCAATCCCGTGAGCCCGATCGTGACCCGGCGGATCAGGGTTGCCTTGTCGGCTTCGGGGGTGGCGGCGAGCCCTTCCCGCTGGAGCCGGCCCTGGATGAACCCATCGAGCTCGTTGCGGATTATAGGTCCTATGCGTCCTACAGATCCCATGGTTTCCAGCGCCGCTTTGACTGGCGGCTCAAATGCCCAGTGCTTCTGGAATGGCGCCCCTTGCGCAATCCAGCGGCGCAACGTTTCTTTTTCCGCGCCGTTCAAACTCTTGTGCGATTTGGGCGGCGGCATCACATCGTCCTTGTCCGTCGCCACGATCCGCTTCCAAAATTCGCTCCCGGCCGGGTCTCCCGGCTTGATGACGATTTCGCCGCTCTCCCCTTTTCCCAGAATCCCCTCTGCGGTGTCGAGGCGCAGTTCGGCTTTGCGTTTGCTGCTGTCGAACCCGTGGCACGCGAAACATTTGTCGGAAAGAATCGGCCGGATATCGCGGTTAAAAGTGAGCGGCGCGTCGGCGCCATGTGCTGCCGAGCCAATGGCAAGGAGAATTGGAAGGAATCGGCCGAACCGCAAAACGCGGGCAGGGAAAAGCAAAATCATAAAAAGGGGTGGTGGAGCGCGCGGAAAGATAGACGAACATCGGGGGAGCGCAAACCCTCAGTTTGGGGCGGCCAACCGGTGCGTTTGGGGCGCCCCTTCTCCTTGGTTGCCATCTCCCCCGGCGCTGGTGATGCTGCGCGGTATGTTGCGCCGGTTCATCGTCGGATTGAAGAAATGTGCGGCCTTGGTCGCCGCAGGCGCGATAGGTTGTCACCCGACAAAGCCCGTTCAGACTGATACCCCCATGAATCCCCTCCCCGCCCCCGCATTCACCAACCACCTGGCGGGGGAGAAATCCCCTTACCTTCTCCAGCATCAGAATAATCCGGTGGATTGGTATCCATGGGGAGAGGCGGCATTTGAAAAGGCGCGCGCTGAAAACAAACCGATCTTTCTCTCGATCGGCTATTCGACCTGCCACTGGTGCCACGTGATGGCGCATGAATCCTTTGAAGATCCGAAGATTGCGGCGCTCATGAACGAGCATTTCGTCAATATCAAGATCGACCGCGAGGAAAGGCCGGATGTGGACCGGGTTTACATGACCTTTGTCCAGGCAACCACGGGAAGCGGGGGCTGGCCGATGAGCGTGTTTTTGACGCCGGACCTCAAACCGTTCCTGGGAGGCACCTATTACCCGCCCGAGGATCGGTATGGACGCCCCGGTTTCCCGAGTCTCTTAAAGCGGATCGCCGATGGTTGGAAAAACGATCGCAACAACATCCTCCAGCACGGGAACAACGTCCTCGAACAACTCAAGGAATACGCCGGGTCGGCCGCCCCGACTGAAAAACTAAACGCTGAAACCGCGCTCGCCAATGCGCTCAATCAACTCACTCAAAATTTCGATGATGAGTGGGGCGGCTTCGGCTCCTCCCCGAAATTTCCCCGGCCAGTCGCGCTCAACTATCTGTTCCGGGTTTATGCCAGGGAAGGTGCCGAGTCCCGCGACGGAAAAGCCGCCCTCGGGATCGCGCTCACGACTTTGCGCAAGATGGCCGCCGGCGGTATGCACGATCATCTCGGAGGCGGCTTTCATCGATACTCCGTGGACCGGTTCTGGCACATCCCGCACTTTGAAAAAATGCTCTACGACCAGGGCCAACTCGCGGTCTCTTACCTTGAAGCGTTCCAAGTCACACACGATCCGGCATTTGAAAAAGTCACACGCGATATTCTCGATTATGTCCGACGCGATATGACCGATAAAGGCGGCGGATTTTACAGTGCCGAAGATGCCGATTCGATCATTGCCCATGGCAAGCCGGAACATAGCGAAGGCGCATTTTATGTCTGGGACAAAACCGAGATCGCGGAGCTTTTGGGAGACGATGCAGCCGCGCTATTCAATCGCGTGTATGGCGTGGAGGAGGAAGGGAACGCGCCGGCAGGGAGCGATCCGCATGGGGAGTTCAAAGGGAAGAACACGTTGATCCAACGGCTCACGATCGCCGAAACAGCCAATCTCTTGAACCAAACCGAGGCGCAAGTGGACGCATCGCTCGCCGGGAGCCGACGCAAACTATTCGAGGTCCGCGCCAAACGCCCGCGCCCGCATCTTGACGACAAGATCATCACGGCATGGAACGGCCTGATGATCTCGGCCTTTGCCCGCGCAGCCCAAGTGTTGGGTGACCCCGATTACCTTGCCGCTGCTCAGGGATCCGCCAAGTTTATCAAGGCCGAGCTGTGGAAGAATGGAACGTTGATTCGCAGTTACCGCGAGGGAGCGAGTGAGGTTGCCGGATTCGTCGATGATTACGCGGCTCTCATCCAAGGGTTGCTCGATCTTTACGAGGCGGACTTTGATGTGAGTTGGCTGCAATGGGCGATTACCCTGCAGCAAAAACAGGACGAGCTGTTTGCCGATGCCGCGCATGGCGGATACTTCAGTGTTGGCACAAAGGATCCACATATCCTGATCCGGATGAAAGAAGACTATGATGGGGCGGAGCCCTCACCAAATTCGGTAAGTGCCATGAACCTGTTGCGGTTGGCGCAATTTACCGGCGATCAGAAACTGCACGAAGCCGCGTTGAAAACGATCGGCGCCTTTGCCGATCAACTTACAAACACGCCGACCGCCCTCCCGCAGATGCTATGCGCCTTGGAAGCTTCAAGGGCGAAGCCGCGTCAGATCGTAATCGCCGGCCCGCCCGCCGGAAACGAAGCGAAAGAATTACTGCGCGAGGTGCATGCCCGATTTATCCCTAACAAACTCTTGCTGGCGGCCGATGGCGGGCCCGGCCAGGCATGGCTCGGCGAACGGCTCGAGTTTTTGCGCACAGTAAAACCGATCGAAGGACGTGCCACGGCCTTCGTGTGTGAAGACTTTGTCTGCCAGCTCCCGACGAGTGATCCAAAAAAGGTCCGCGAGCTGTTATCGCGCTGATCTCCTATCGTCCTTCGTCTTCGAACTCGTCCTCGTTCCGCGCCGAAGGCGCAACCAGACATCAGCCCAGCGGCAACGCCCTGGGATTCTGTCCACAACCATGAATCAGCCCTGAAGGGGCGGGACTCGCGACGACCTTTAAACTCAATCCCACACATAACGCTCGTCATACGCGATTCTGTATCGGTCCAAAAACTTCCTGAACTCCTCTTGAAACGTCACCTTTCGATGATGGTTCTCTTGGTCTTGGATGTATCGTATTACCGTGTCCGCTTGCGATTCACCTATGGAGAACATCCCGTATCCCGCCTGCCAGGTAAAGCCCCGCACGCCGCCTTCGGACTTCATCCACTTCGAGGAACTCTTCTTCACCTCCTCAACCAAGCCCGCCTGTGAGATAGTTCGGCTTAAGGCGAATAATATGTGAACGTGATCGGCCACGCCGCCGGTCTGTAGTGATGGTGATTTCAAATTGTCCAGAATTCCAACAAGATAGGCATGCAGCCGTGGACGAATTTCCAGGTTGATCACTGGCGCACGTTCTTTCGTGCTGAATATCAGATGGACCAAAACTTTGGAGAGGGATTGAGGCATTATGTCAGTGAAAACTGGAGCATGTCGAACGCGGTGCTGGCTGTTATTCGCGACTGATACTCTTATCGACGGCGACCCCTTGGTTCTTTTCGGGGTTGAGCATCCACTACCGGGAGTTAGGCCACGCCGCAGGGCTTACGCATCTAAATCCTCCGTGAATGAGGAATGA
>JAYUPM010000481.1:0-7118 GCA_043760145.1 Spartobacteria bacterium | reverse complement strand
ATTGACTTCGAAGGGAATTCATCTTGTGGAATTTGGAGTCCCCGATAGTTGTCGGGGGATGAATTTGCCGAATGAGGGAGATCAGTCCCCCCGGGGCGAACCAAGCGATGGGATAAAAGAACCCCGTCGGTGGGTGGATCTTCAGAAGACGATTACGATGGCGCAGATTGCCAAGGCGGCGGGCGTCTCCCAAGGTGCCATCTCTTCGCTCCTTAATGATCGGGATTACGGAATCCGGGTGAGCGAGAAGACGCGCGAACGCGTATTCAAGATCTGCCGCGAGATGGGCTACATTCCCAACGACCTGCGGGCCGTGGTGCGGATGTATCCAGAGTTCGGGGACTTTTGCTTTCTAGTCTCCACCCGATACCCGGGCGGGCTGAGCAACCCGTTTGTTTCGCGATTAACACAAGCCGCGATGGAACAAACAGGAAACGGTTCCTGCAGTTTCACACTCGGCTTTTATGATGAACAGCTCGACTTCTCCGCGAACCCAGAGCTCCTTCCTGCCCCGGTTCGAAATGGGGTCGCTTCCAAGTTTATCCTGGTCGGTCGGCCCAACCTCTCCCTGTTCCAGACCCTCCTTCGACGTGGCTCGCCGGTTATCTCGCTTGGATTTGACATGCCGGTGGCAGGAGTCTTCAGCCTTGTCCCTGATTACCAGGCAGCTTCCCGCCTCGCCATTGAGCACCTTGTCTCCCTCGGACACACACATCTCGGAATCCTCTCCGGGCCCTTCGGAGCCACTGAGCCGCATATCACTGAGCTCAACCGCGGCGTCAGTCTGGCGTGCGAACAACTCAGCGTTGTCCTCGATGCCCAAAGCATCATTCACGGCGATCTTTCGTTCCAGGCAGGCCTAAGCGCATTCGAGAATCTCAAGGCCCGCACTCCGGCTCCAACCGCCGTGTTCTGCCTCGGTGACGCTCTGGCGGCCGGCGTCATTGCTGCCGCCCAAGCTCACGGATGTCGCGTCCCCCAGGACCTCAGCGTGATCGGTTGCGGCAACGATGCGATGGCCCAGATGACGGCTCCAGGATTAACGACGATTCATATTCCCGCCGAGGAAATGGCAAGCCAGGCGATTCACCTCATTGAACAACTCGTCGCGGAAACAACGCTTCGCGAGGCTAAAAAAGAATTCTGCCCGGTGCGATTGGTCAAGCGAAGCTCGGCTGCCCCCGCCGCCTAGTTACTTGGATTCGCGCGGGATTGCCTCTTGACGGGTTCCATGGGGTGGGCGAAAAGATCGCTCTTGATGAATATCCCCGCCTTATTACCGAGTGTCGCTGCTGGTGTGAGCCTGCTGCTAAGTGCCTGGCTATTTGCAACCAGCGGCATGAACCAGAATTTGCAGGCTGTGTTGCAACAGAAACAGCAGGAACTTCAGAGCGAACAACAGGAGATTCAACTCCATCAACAGCAATTCCAGGCCCAGCAGGAGCAGATCAACCAGGGGATCAAGCTGGCACAGGAAGTGGGGCCAGCCGTGCTGAAGGATCTGGCCAGCCTGGCAGTGGAAAACAATAACGAAACGATCAAAAAACTCCTCACCAAGTATGGAGTAGATCTCTCAAAAGACGCGGCCCCAACTCCGAAGCCCGCCACTCCCTGACCCAATGACTACTCCAACCGGCCCTTCCTACTCGCATGTCCAACTGCCGCTGCTGCTGTTGGCCCTCGCCACCGCAATATTCCTTGGCGCGCAAATCATGGCAGTCAACCGGAGCGGCAAGACGATGCGCTGGCAGCTCACCAATTTGGACAAGCAGATCGTTAATCATAAAGACTCAAAGAAGCAGGCATCCGAGGCGATTATCCGACGCGAGGAGCAGGTCAAGCAATCCAATCAGGTCCAGGAACAATACATGGCGCTCTTGAATGAAGTGGTGGACATCTCGGCCACCGATGAAGGGGCCAGGAAGGTTGTGCAAAAATGGGGCATTCGCCGCCAGTCGCCGCCCGCTGGGACCGATACGAAAGAGCCCGCCAAATCGGAAGCAGAACCGGAAGCAGAACCGGAAGCAAAACCGGAAGCAAAACCGTGACCAGTTGACTCCCCTGCGAAAGGCTTGCGGGGATAAGTCCTATAGGTCCTATAAGACCTATCCATGGGACCCGACAGGCCGGTCAGACTTGCCCACCATTGAAATCCAAGCTCCTCCTTTTTGATATCGATGGCACTTTGCTCGCCAGCGGCGGGGCCGGGGAGCGAGCCCTTCGGTTGGGCCTGCAGGATCGATTCGGCGTCATCGATGACCTTGCAAACCTGGACATGGCGGGGCGGACGGATTCCGGTATTGCCCAGCGGATTTTTGAAAAGCACGGTATCGCCCTGACCCCGGAAAATCTTACGTCATTTTTCGATGGTTATCTTGAGCACCTCGAGCGGCTCTTGCCCCAAACCAATGGCCGACTTCTGCCGGGTATCATTCCGCTGCTCGAAGCTCTCCATGCCCGCAGCAACGTCTTGCTCGCTCTTCTTACTGGCAATCTCGTTCGCGGGGCCGAGTTAAAACTTACCCATTATGGGGTCTGGCGATTTTTTGATTTTGGGGCATTCGCGGATGACCATCATGACCGGAATGAACTCGGTAATTTTGCAACGGCCCGCGCATTGGAGCGGCACGGCGTGCAATTTCTTCCGGAAAACATTTATGTGATTGGCGATACTCCCCACGACATCACTTGTGCCCGCGCCATTGGGGCGAAAGCCGTGGCGCTCGCCACCGGCAACTTCACGTATGAAGCGCTCGCAGCGTGCAAGCCTGACATTTTGTTTGAGGATCTTTCCGATTTGGATGCCGTGCTGGCAGTCCTGGGATGAACGCAGTGGTGCCCCAACATGCAGCACCTCTCCGCCCCCATCCTTCTGGTCGATGATAATTCAATGAGCCGGCTGCTGCTTGCCCGCGCATTGGAGCCCTCGGGTTATCAGGTCATCCAATGTTCCGGCGGACACGAAGCCCTCGCCATTCTCGAAACCGGCCAGGCCATGTTGCTGCTTCTCGATTATGAAATGCCAGAGCTCACCGGGGCGGACGTTTGCCGCCGGGTGCGGCAGCATCCCAATCCGGCGATTTCCACTTTGCCCATCATCCTGCTCACCGGTCATGGCAGCGAAGAACACGAGATCGAATGCCTGGATGCGGGGGCCGACGATTTTGTCACCAAGCCAGCCAACGGGACCACCTTGAAGGCAAGGATCGAGACCCAATTCCGGCTTCACTTCCTCCGGGCCGAATTGCGCGAACAGAAGGAGGAACTCGTGCGCTGGCGCGACATTCACGAACGCGATCTGGACGCCGCCCAGCTCGCCCAGCAAGCCATCCTTCCCAATCGTCTCCCGGCGATTCCAGGCTGGGAAACGGCGGCTCATTTTCAGCCGCTCATCCAGGTCGGGGGCGATGTTTATGATTGGGTGCGTTTGAGCGATGGCGCATGGCTCTTCTGGGTCTCCGATGCCACCGGCCATGGCGCCGCTGCCGCGCTTTTGACCACGTTTATGAAGCTGGTTTTTCTCCATGCCTCAGCGGAAGGAAAATCGCCCAGCGAGATTCTCAATGCCGTAAATGCCGATGTCTTCACTGTTTTCAAAGGTCGCTCGATTATCACCGCCGCTTGCCTGTTGATCCGTCCGGAGACCGATCAAATTTCATTTGCAGGGGCCGGACACCCGCCGCTCTTGATCGTCCGCCACGACGGCCAGGTCGAGACACTCGACACCCAGTCACCGCCCCTCGGCATCCTCCCGGCACTCGGCTCCAATGATTCCACGGCATCCATTGCCCGCGGCGACAAGCTGCTGCTTTATACCGATGGACTCTACAGCCGCAAAGGCGCGGGAGATGACCGCCTCACACAGGACGATGCCGCCGGATTTCTTCCAAAAAATCCCGCTTCCGCGAGCGATTTCCTCCAGCGCATTGTCGCCGCAGTCAACATGCTTGGCCCGGATGAAGCCCTCACCGATGACTTCACCGCCGTGGCATTGCACCGACTCTGATCCCGATGAAACACAATGTCGTTGATGTCACGGTCTAAGAAACAATCATCTTTGCCTCGGAAATCTTAATCACACGGCCTTCCGGGTCGCGGAAATTCGTGTAAGGACCTATCGTGGTGACGATGATCCCGCGCCTGCGCAGTTCCTGGAAAATCACCTCCCGGTTTTTCATCGAAAGATAGAGGTGAAAATAGCTAAC
The DNA here is from genome assembly GCA_043760145.1 of Spartobacteria bacterium. Lineage (GTDB taxonomy): Bacteria > Verrucomicrobiota > Verrucomicrobiia > Chthoniobacterales > Chthoniobacteraceae > CAIURC01. The sequence continues at coordinate 2,913 of JAYUPM010000481.1, read as the reverse complement.
GGTCTCTCCGTGTTCGCAGCGGCGGATGGTCAATGGGAGGCCGCCCAGTTCCATCTCACAATACCGATCCCGACGCTCACTAAAGACCTTGGCGCTGAGGATCTGGACGTAAAAATCACGCACCTCCTGCCAACGCTGCGTAAATATCGTCACCGAATAGCAGTTTAGCCTGCTCGTTCCCATTTCTGGCTCGAGCTCATCCTGCACTTCAGATGCCAGACTGGTTGGGGGCGTCATGCCAATCTGCAACAAGCAGTGCGCATGCCTTTTGACATGGGATTTCGCAAAATACCGCCCCGAACGTCTCCGGCGGCCTTTTACCCTGCTCGCCCTAAGGGTTAACGAAAATCCGGTCCGTTGAGGGATCAATCACCCGGGCCCCGCGCGGAATCCCGCGCACATCGATCAAATTGTTGGGCCGGAACGGACTGCGAACAAACCCCCGGTGGCTGGTCATGTGCCCAAGCGGATACCCCCCCTGGACGTAATAATCGTCATCATCATCGTAATACCGATCGCGGCGATCACCCTGGACAATCTTGCCCAGGAGATACCCGGCCCCAGCCCCGATGGCCGCCCCGGTCAACGCGTCACTTCCCTGCCCATGGAGAAGGCCGCCAATCGCTGCCCCGGTCGCCGCCCCAGCCATGGCATTTTGCCCGGACGTCTCGCAGGAACTGAAGCTCATCGCCATCAGCAAGGCGGCGGTAATAATCGGAATCGATTTATTCATAAGGATAGAAAGCTCCCCACTTAATCGACCAGCACCCGCAGGTTGGATGCAAGCAAGTTCAATTTCTCACGCGCTTCGCTCACCAACGCGGCGTATGTCTCGCTCGGGCGATCCCCAAACTGATCTTCTGTCAGTCGATCCAATGAATTTGCGAAATCAATCGAGTAGAGGCCAAACCGCGGGGTGTAAGTTCCCCACTCGTAATTATCAAAAAGTGACCAGTGAAGATAACCAATCAAAGGCACACCCTCGTTCACGATCTTTACCACTTCATGCACATGAAGCCGCAGGAATTGGCTCCGGGTCATCCGATCCCGCCGATGCCGATGCGTGTCCCCCGCTGCGCGCCGACGCAGGGCCATCCCATTTTCCGCAATCAACACCGGGCGCCCAAAATCCTCGGCGTAATGTTTGCAAAAGAAATGCAGCCCGCGCGGCAACACCCGCCAGTCCCACCATTTGCTCGTCACCGTTGCCAGCATCCACGTCCGCAATGAGCTGTGCCGGAACTCGTGATCCCAAAACACGGGCAACCGAAACGCATGCGCGGCAAATGGGTCATAGTAATCGAGCCCAATGTAATCAAGCGACATGGTACGGGGCGCGGCATAGATCTCTTTTAAAAGGGGAGCGAAATCGGCCGCATTAAAATGCGAGAACCCGATCCAATGCCCGATCCGTTTGATTAATGCCCCGAAGTAATAAGCCAGGTCCCGATGCAACGGGAGCCGGGCCCGTTGGAAAGCGCGCTCAAAATCCCGGGCCTTTTGGCTGATATGCTCGCTAACGTTATCAAGCTCGATCCCGCGTTCCCGGACACAGAGCAGATCAAGTAACATCTTGTCGGACCAATAGAGGTCGCTGCAGTAGTTATTGATCGTGATCTGCGGCCCTTCCCAACCGCGCTCCTCGTAAAGGTCGTGCAAGACATTGTATGCAAGCACATGCGCCCGCAGCAGTTGATTGTAAGCCTTCGTCATCGTCCTAAACCCGCCGCGCGCCCGCGCCGGAAACTGATGCCCAAGGTAACTGTTAAGCACTAACATGTTCGGTTCGTTGATGGTGATGAACCAATGCAAGGGGCGCGCCAGTTTCCCATTGATATGTTCCACCGCCTTCCTCACATACGCCGCAAAGAGTTCAGGTGTCGTTTCCTCCAGCCACGGGTCAGACCCGAGCCATGCCGGATGCACAAAATGATGAAGCGTCACCACCGGCTCCAGGCCGTGGTCCCTGCAAGAAGCGAGCATGGCCGCATAATGATCCATCGCTTCGTAATCAAATGCCGGTTGGTTCCCGTTCTCCAACGGCGCGTTCTCAGGCTCCCGCTCAAAAATCGAAGACGGCACCGCGGGTCGATCGAAGCTCGGCTGCACCCGGCTCCATTCGATTCCCATCCGAAATGCATTAAGGCCAAGCTCCCTGCACCGGGCGAAATCGGCGGCATATTCGTGCCAGAACCGGGCCGCCTCCCCCGTCCGCGCAACATCGCCCAGCGTCTCTGCCCGGGCCCAATTGGTCTGCGGTTCTCCTTCCCCATTGTATCCCCCTTCCGATTGGTAGGCGGAAGTGGCGACTCCCCAAAGAAACCGCTGATCGGGCGCTCCCGTCTTCATAGGTCTATACTATCCCACATAGGACGGGCGGCTTCCAGCCGCCATGCGAAAAAGAAGGTGGCTGGAAGCCGCCTCCACTCTCCTTTTCATCCTTCATAATTCATAATTCATCCTTTCCCCGTCACCTCCGTCCCCAAAAAGAGCGGCGGCGCATCGTCATTAATCAGCCGATCCACCACGGCCCGGGCCGCGTGCGGGCGTCCCAGCGCCGTCGCCTTTTCCTTCATTCGCTGGAGCCGCGCAGGATCGCCCAACAGCCGGTCCAACTTGAAGGGCACCGTGCTCATTTCATTGCATCGTATCGCCGCCCCTTCCTCCAATAGATGATCGCTGTTGCGTTCTTCCTGGCCGGGGATCGGCGAAACAATCGCCATCGGCAACCCGCATGCCAATGATTCCGAGGTCGTCAGCCCCCCCGGTTTCCCCACAAACAAATCGCTCATCTGCATCAAATCATGCATCCGTGTTGTGTATCCCAGGACACGGAACCCGGGATGATTCTCCCCCACAATATCCGTGATCTGTGTCCTCAACTCCTCGCTGTTTCCACAGACCACCACGCAC
>JAYUPM010000480.1:0-7119 GCA_043760145.1 Spartobacteria bacterium | reverse complement strand
CAAGCCTGGCATTCATCTCTCCTCGTCCTCGTCCTTTTCCGACTTCCGACTTCCGACCTCCGACCTCTGACCTCCAGATCACCTTCCCAGCGCCTGTCCTAGCAACCGCTTGGCGAACGCAAACGGCCAAACGCGGTTCTGCGCCACTCCTCTTCCGGCCCAACTGCGGGTCACTGCAATCCGGCCGGCGCGCAAATGCAGCGCGGCAACCGAGGTCGATTCGCGCATGTGAAAAGTCCGGAGCCAACTCCGTGCGGCGTCGGTCAGAGTAGAACTGGCGAGATGTTTTTCGGCCATGGCCGCGTGCTCTTCCCGATAACCAAGCACGTTGCGATCGGTGTCGTGAAAAGTAAGAGACCCGTCGTGCTGGCGATATCGATAAAAGAGATCGGGAAGAACGATTTCTCGCGGATTGGCAAGGCATGCGCGCAACATCCATTCGCGATCCGAGGCCACCCGATACTCAAGGTCGAACGCGCCCAGTTTTTCCACGAATGTCCGCGCAAAAAACCGGGAATTGAGCAGCGGGATTCCGGCGAGCACATTGCGCAGATGGAGTTCCACCAAATCATGGGTGCGCACTTCTCGCAGGACGCAACCTTTGTCCGCAAACACCTCGGCACCGCCCGAGACGACGTCATGATCAGAAAAGAGGCGGGACGCCTCTGCTACGATTGCGAAGACGCCCGGCGCGTAAACATCGTCGCTGTTCAGGAACCCGATGTATTTTCCACGGGCCAAACGCAGTCCTTTATTGATCGCATCGTAGAGCCCGCGATCCGGTTCACTCACGACCCGTAGATGCGAGTGACTCGCGAGCAAGGCAGCCGTTCCATCGGTGGACGCGCCATCGATGATGATGTGCTCAAAGCTCGGATGTTCCTGGGCAAGCACGCTCCCGATCGCTTCCCCCAAAAAATGGGCGCGATTGAGGCAGGGCGTGATGATGGAAAATAGCGGCTCTTCAGTCATCCCGCTGGCTAAAGCATCTTGAAGCATTCGAAGAGAGGCAGTCGCGGGAAACGCGGCGGGATCAGCCAGAGTGGCGGGAGGAGAAGCGATGCGGCCCAGGTCGGGGCGCCGATGGAATGCAAAAGTCCCCAGCGTCGGAGGGCTGGCCATGCGCTGGGATGATCGCGGACCCATTCATACATCTCGACGGCTTCGCGAGTGCCGTAACGTTTCATCACTGCGATGATTTCCTCCTGGCGCTTCGAGCCGCCGCTGCCCGATTTGTGCGCCGCATGGACCCTGTAACCGGAGAGCAGCAAGCCCGGCTCCGCTTGAAAACGGCATGTCTCCAACGCACGCAGGAACCAATCCCAGTCAAAAGCAAAATGGGTTTCGGGATCGAGTGGGCCGACTTTATCCCACGCGGCTTTGGTCCAGAAAGAGCTGGGCTGCACAAGGTAATCAAAGCGGCGCAACCGTTCCGGATCGTGAGGCTGGGCGGTATCGATATGTCCGCGCGGATTGCCTTCAATAAAGACCACGCAATTTCCATACACGATGAGCGGCTCCTCGAGGTGGCCGGCAAATCGCTCAGCCACGCGCCAAAGTGTGTCGGGCATGTGGATGTCGTCGCTATTGAGCCAACAGAGAATGTCGCCGGTCGCGCGCGCAAACCCGCGATTGATCGCATTGGCCTGGCCGCCGTCGGGCTCGGAAATCCAGTGTGCCAGCTCAGACTCGTGCCGCTTGATGATCTCCACGCTTCCATCGCTGCTTCCCCCATCCATCACGATGTATTCGAGATTCGGATAACGCTGCCCCAACACGCTGCGCATCGTTGCCTCCAAATATTGCGCCTGATTGAAGGAAGGCGTCACCACGGTGATTTTGGGGAGCGCACTCATGACGCCGGTTCCCCGGATGCGAGCTGCAAGAAACGGCTCCCGAAAGATTCCATCGCGATCTTCGCATCGGATGCGGCTGCGGATTCTGCGGCGAGATCGGGACCGGGAGTTAATTCGCGCCATGCGGCCTCGATCAAGTCGGCGAGTTGCGCGGCGGATTGCGGAGGAAAATAACGGGCCATGGGTGGCGCCTGTTCAAGGTGGACCGCGAGATCGGAGAGAAGGATCGGCTTGCCGAGCAAACGCGCGTCCTCAACGACCGTGCTCCAGCCTTCGCTTAAGGAGGGTTGAATGACGGCAAGCGCGCGCCGCATCAACTGGATCTGCTCAAGGCGGGGAACCAGCCCCAGCAAATGCACCTGCGCCTTCACGCCCTCGCGATCCAGCATCGCGCGCAAGCCCGCGACGTGATCCTTGCTGCGATAATCTTCAAGCTGCCCGGTGCAAACCACTTGGGGATTCACCCCTTTTGCCGCCAACATCCCAAGCGCCGCGAAGAGCGTCTCGTGATTCTTATGCTGCCAGAATTGGTTGCTCACCAAAAAGAAACGATCCGGGAGACCATGCCGCTGTTGCACCGCCAACGGATCTTCGCTGAACCAATCGGCTCCCGGCACTGTGTTGAAGCGGAGCACATACGGACGCGCGGGCGCCTCGGGCCAGAACCGCCTGTAATCGGCCGCCGCCGCTTCGCTGCTAAAGACCACGGTGTCGGCTTCCGCGCACAAATCGGTGATACCGCGATCGCGCAACGCCAAAGCTGGGGCATCAAAGAATTGGGGGAGATGTTTGTGTTGAAAATCGGGGATCCAACCGGCCCAACGCGTTGCGCCGAGCGTCGGCTTCAACGGAAAATCGAGCCCGAGAGTGGAATGATTTTCGTAAGTAAAGGGGAAAAGAAAATCGAGATTGAGCTGCCGCAAAGTGTTGACAATCGACCGGCGTCGCATCCCGAAGAATCGGTTCAGGAGATGATGAAACCGGGGCAGTTCAATGATCTCGGCGTGGTCGGCGAATTGCGCGCGCCATTGCGGCTCCAATGGTTGCCCGGCCAATAGCGTTGCCTTCACCTCACGCCGCTCCTTTCGCGCAGCAGCCAGGGTCGCAAGAATCAGGTTCCTGATGTATTCCGCCCCGCCGGCCCAGCCCGAGCCGCCTTGCATCACGAACCCGAGATGGAGCGGTTTCTTCATTTCGAAACGGCCTCCGCGAGAGACCAGGCCGCCACCTCTTCGAGTCCTTTCTCAAGCGAACAATCGGGAAAAAATCCGAGCCCCGTCAGCCGCGTGACATCCGCCTGCCACCGCAACGGATTGCCGCTCGGATTCACGCCGTCGAACTCGGGAACGCAAGAACGGCCAAGCGCGCGGATGAGCAAGGAAGCGAGCTCGGCGATAGTGGTCTCGCGGCCCGTTGCGAGGTTGTAGATTTCACCGTGCGCCGGGGCGCGGTTTGTAATCAGGACAAGGGCCCGCGCAATGTCCGCGGCGTGGATAAAATCACGGCTCTCGTTTCCTGTGCCGTGCAAGCGGACACCGCCCGCCCCGAGTGCTTTCTGGCAGATATCCCAGATCACCTGGCGTCTCAGTCCCGGCCCGTAAGCGGAGAAGATCCGGACGCTGGCGCTCTTCAATCCATAGACGCAACTGAACTCTTCGCAGAGCAATTCGCACTGGCGCTTGTGAAATCCATACGGCGAAAGCGGCGCGATTGTCGCCTCTTCCTGGACGGGCATGCTGGCTGGTTCCCCATAAACCGCAGCGCTTGAAAGAAGCAGCATGCGACAGCCCGGGGCGTCCTTGCGCAGCGCGTCGAGGAGCTCAAAGGTGAGCACCGTGTTGGCGTGAAAATCGGGCGCGGGATCGGCAACCGAAAGCGGGACCGACGCGCTGCCGGCGCAATGCACAAGGGCATCGGGCCGCTCGGCGCGAAGCAGTTCGTTGAAGCCTGGGGCCGGCAATTTCATCCGGATGTAACGCGCGCCTTCGCCAAGCGCGACATTGTGCGGGGCAACATCATCGAGACCAATGACGCGCCACCCTTCCATCGAAAACTGTCGGGCGGCGTAGCGTCCCAGAAAACCGGCGACCCCTGTGATGACAACGCTTTTCATTTATCGATGGCGCGCATGGCTTAAGCGGCGGGCACATTCGCCAGTTCGGATTCCAAACGCCACTCCGCGCCAATCAAGCATACACCGGCATTGGCGGGCACCACCCGGCCGGTGCCGAAAAAATCGCCCGCCTCCACGTGGAGATCGAAGGCGTTCTCAATTTCGTCGAGCACGGTTTTCCCGCTCATCTCGGGCTGGATCTTGAAGCCGATCCGGTAATGGCCAACCGGCAACGGGAGCCGCGGAATCCGGCAGACGAGCGCCCCTTTTTCGGGCAGCGCGCCAAACGGTTCGCGCGCCAGCCAGTTGGCCTGCGTGAAGATCGGCGCGCCCAGGTGCGTCTGGACGGAGAATTGCACCGAGAGCCTCGGAAATGTCCGCTCAGCGAGGCGCTCAAACTGCAGGACGATTTCCAGGTCGGACCCGGAGCGCCCGCCAGCGGTCGGTTCGCCGCGCTGATCGCGCAGTTCGATGGAGGTGGCGCGCAACTCCCCGTTGCCGGTGCGATCGGCGCGTCCGCGCAGATCGTTGCCCACCGCAATCCGGGTCTGGGCGTAATGCTCAATCGCATCGGTCTGCGTCCCATCGAAAACGACGCGCCCCTTCTGCAGAACGATCCCGCGGGTGCAAAGCGCCTCGATCGCCGCCGCGTTGTGGCTCACCAGCACAATGGTCCGGCCGGTCTTCGCGACCTCGCCCATTTTGCCCAAACATTTCTGCTGAAAAACCGCATCGCCCACCGCCAGCACTTCATCCACCAACAAAATCTCCGGTTCCAGATGCGCCGCCACCGCAAACGCCAAACGAACACGCATCCCGACCGAATACCGTTTCACCGGCGTATCGATGAACTCCTCGATCCCGGAAAACGCGACGATCTCATCGAACTTGCGAGCCACCTCGGGGTGACGCATTCCAAGGATGGCACCGTTGAGAAAAACGTTTTCGCGCCCGGTGAGTTCCGGATGAAACCCGGTGCCGACTTCGAGCAGCGACCCGATCCGGCCGCGGACCTTGACGCAGCCACGGGTGGGCGAAGTGATTTGGGAGATGACTTTTAGGAGCGTCGATTTGCCCGCGCCGTTGCCGCCGATCAGCCCGATGATTTCGCCCTGATCGACATCGAAGGAGATATCGTGCAACGCCCAGAAAAAGTGGTCATCGGGATCCTTGCGGCCGGTGAGTTTGAGCCACCATTCGTGGGCAAAGATCTTGCGGTCAATGACGCCGAGCGCGTAGGCCTTGGCGAGGTTTTCGATGGAAAGGGCGGCTGGCATCTCCGTGGGTCAGACTGTGTCCATGCTGGTTTGCTCCGCCCGATTGAACATCACCACGCCTACAACCAGGACAAAAAGGGTCACGCCCACACTGAGCGCGACGTGCCATGGCTCAAGGAGCGAGGTTCCAAGGAACGCATATCGGAACGCCTCGATGATTGGCACCATCGGGTTGAGGAAAAAGAGCCAGCGCTCCGACTCGCCAATGCGCGAAAGCGGAAAGACCACGGCGCTTGCGAACATCCACAATTGGAGGCCGACCTGCACGCCGATGACCATGTCGCGAAATCGCTTGGTCATCGCCGCCACGATGCAGCCCAGGCCCATGCCCAACATCGCGGTCTGCAGCAGCAGGAGCGGCACCAAAATCACCATCCATGAGGGATTAACCCACGGCGATCCTTTCAAGAGATAGAACCCGAGCCCGACCAGGAAGAGCAGCGTCTGCACGAGCATCGGCACTGAGTTGGTGAGCACCACGGCCAATGGGACCGCGAGGCGCGGGAAATAGACCTTCGCAAAAAGGTGTTCGTATTCGGTGAACGCACGCGAGGTGCGCTGGACGACTTCAGCGAAGAAATTCCAGATCACCAGCCCGCTCATGTAGAAGAGATAATGCGGGATGCTATCGGAGCCGAACCCAGCCATCCGTCCGAAGAGATAGCTGAAGGTGGCGGTGACGAGCAGTGGCTGCAGCAGATACCAGAGGGGGCCAAGGACCGTCTGCTTGTAGGTGATCGTCAGGTTGCGCCGGGCTAGCAGCCAGATCAGGTCCCGATACTTCCAGAGTTCCCTCCATGGAATCTCAAACAATCCCCGCTGGGAAACGATGACCTTGGTCCAGCCTTCCGCCGGGGCGATGGGTGCAGCAGGCATGCTCACGCGGATTTGGCGGCCGGGCATCGCAAAATCCGGCTATTAAATGGGGCTGAACACATCCTCGCCAAAATGCGTGGAGTTGGTGGCCGACGCAATCCTGGAAAGTGGCAGAGGCGTCGTATCTGTTTACGCCTTCGCGTCACCCACCGGCACGAGCACCCGCTTCGTCGTGAACATCCGTCCCTTGAACTCCTTCTCCCGCTCCCGCAGACGTCGGCCCATCTCGAACGGATCATTGTTACACGCAGCCGCCTGCTTGCGGCGGATTTCGCGCAGCCATTCGAGGCCGTCATCATGCTTGGCAGGCTTTTTCGCGGTGGTTTTCATGGTTCGATTTCCAGCAGCTCAAACGGCGTCGTGAGCAGCGGAGTTTCGTAGCCCAGCATCGCGTTAATGGATTCAATATGCCCACGTTTGTTCACGTTGGCAATGTGCTTGCAGTTCCAACTCGCCAGCACATCGCAGCGATAAAACGTCGCCAGCGCGAGATGCCGCGCATCGCCCGTCGCATCGGCGGGCATCAGTTTGTGCTTCACATACACCACCACCATTTCGTCCACCGTCTCGGATGACTGCAAAAGCGGCAGCGGCTCCAGCAGCTTGAGAGCCTTCGTCCGTTTCGGCTCCGGTCCGTCCTCCAGTTCCGCAATCACCGCGAGCGAAGTCACCAACTCATCCCGCAGCCGGGCGATGTCCCACCATTCGCGCGTCCACTCCCGCATCGTCTGAAACTGCCCCGCCCGCGTCTCATGGTAGAAACTCGGGATGCTCGTCTCAATGTAGATGAGCTGGCTCACAACACGGAAAGTAGCACTCCCCGCCTGCGCAACTCAAGCGGCGTCTCGGTGATCTTCTTCTGGAATACGTTGAGGTAAAGGGCATTTCGCAATTCCAAGGCTGTGAGTTGCGATAAGAGGATCGGCTTGCTGGCACCGGCGATAACCGGGCAAAGGGCCGGCCATCCTTGGTGATCTCGACCGACTCGCCTTCCTCG
>JAYUPM010000479.1:0-7121 GCA_043760145.1 Spartobacteria bacterium | reverse complement strand
GACCGCTCCGTGGTATCCAGGCCATGCGGATTCAAAAACCGGGTCCGATTCATCCCGAGGCGACGAGCCAGCGCATTCATCTGCGCAACAAAATAAGTCACCGGCGTTGTCTCGCCCCCCGCATGGAGCGCGCTGCCAATATGGTGCGCCAGTGTCTCTGCTGCTTGGTTGTCGGATTGCATCATGGCCGCATAAAGCAGATCGCGCAGGGAACATTTATCGCCAGGACGAAAACCGACGCCGCCTCCCGCGCTGAGTGCCTGCGCCGATTGGGGGACTGTCGCCATCTGGCCGAGATCCTCGTTTCGCGCCTCGGCCCAATCGATGACAACCATGGCGGTCGCAACTTTTGTAAGGCTGCCGACCTGCAATTTCTTATTCGGGCCGCTGCTTTCGAGAATAAAACCGGTGGTGTTATCCTGAATCACGTATGCGGCTTGGGATAAGGCGCTGGGTTTTGCGGCGGCTGTTGCCACAAGGAAAGCGGCACAAAAGATACGGGAGAAATAAGTCATCGTCGGGCGCAAAGGTCGAGCACTCTACTGGGGTGAATTCAATTGGCAAGCGGAAGGCGGGGGACGGAGGAAAAAGCGGAAAGCGGAAAGCGGAAAGCGGAAAGCGGAAAGCGGAAAGCGGAAAGCGGAAAGCGGAGGTCGGAAGGCGGAGGTCGGAGGTCGGAGGGGTCGGATCGTCCTCGTCCTCGTCCGTCGTCCCTCGACTAATCACCGCGACATCCGACATCCTTGACTGAAATGCTTTTCGAGGACGACGGACGAGGACGAGGACGAGGACGATCCAATCCCCGTCACCCCGTCACCCCGTCACCCCGTCACCCCGTCGGTTTGCGTTCTATCCGAAGGGACTGGAACTTTCGCTTCACCAGGCGTTCTTTTTTCGGGCGCCTGGATTGTCCCAATGCAAGCGCCATGAAATCGGCTTGACTGCTTCGTGCCGCAGTTCCCTTGGGGACCGGCGGTATGGTGTAATTGCCATCCTCGCCCAAAAGCCATGCCCGGGTGTTGTCAGCAAGATGGACGGCGAGGATTTCCGATAGCATCCGCTCGCGGATCGCCGGATCCTCCACTGGAGTCACCACTTCGATGCGACGGAAAAAATTGCGCGGCATCCAATCGGCGCTTCCCACAAAGAGTTTTGGCTCGCCGCCATTTTCGAAATAAAACAATCGGCTATGTTCAAGGAAGCGGCCAATGATGGAGCGCACAGTGATGTTCTCGCTCGTGCCCGGCATGCGGGGCCGCAAGCAACAGATCCCGCGCACAATCAGGTCGATCTTCACACCTGCTTGGGAGGCGCGGTAAAGAGCCTCGATAATCTCGCGATCCACCAACGAATTCATCTTGGCGACAATGCGGGCGTGTATGCCGTGCGCGGCGTTTTCGGTTTCTTTTTTAATGAGCGCGATCATCGTTTCATGAACGGTGAATGGGGCGATCAGGAGCTTGTGGGAGCCTTGGAACTGGCAGATCCCGGTTAGTAGATTGAAAAGGTTTGTCGCATCCTCTCCATATGCCGGGTTCGCGGTAAAGAGGCTGAAGTCGGAGTAAAGCCGGGCGGTATTAGGATTATAATTGCCGGTCCCGATGTGCACGTAACAGCGCAAGCCATCGTCATCCCGGCGGACGACCAAAGAAATCTTGGCGTGGACCTTGTGATTAACGATGCCGTAGACGACGTGGACCCCGGCTTCCTCCAGGCGACGTGCCCAGAGAATATTGTTGGCTTCATCGAATCGCGCCTTGAGCTCGGTAACAGCAGTGACTTGTTTGCCATTGCTGACCGCTTTCATCAGGGCCCCAACGACGCGGGGATCGCCGCCTGTGCGATAAAGGGTCTGCTTGATGGCGAGCACGTTTGGATCGCGGGCGGCCTGCTCAAGGAAATCGATGACACTGGCGTAACTTTCGTAGGGATGATGAAGCAGGACATCGCGTTTGCGCACGACGCCGAGGACATCGCCTGTGTCGCGAAAGGTGTTGGCAATGGGGGCAACGTATGGCTTGTCGCGGAGTTCCGGCGAATGATCCCCCTCACAAATTGCCATCAAGCGGCCGGGATTGAGCGGGCCATTGACGATGTAAAGATCGTCATCTGTGAGATCAAGGGTCTCAAGGAGCGACTGATAAATCTCCGCAGGGCACGCATGGTCCACTTCCAATCGCACCGCGGCCCCGCGTCTTCGATTATGGAGTTCCTGCTCCACCGCGCTCAACAGGTTGCCGACATCCTCTTCATCAATATAGAGCTCGCTGTTGCGTGTGACCCTAAAGTGCCAATACCCGAGGATCGCAGTTCCTGGAAAGAGGTCGGCCAGGTAATGGCCCACGATCTGTCCCATGAAAGCGTAAGCGCGGCTTTCGTCCTCGCGCGGCAATTTCAATAAACGGGGAAGCACCCGCGGCACCTGAACCACTGCCAGCCGGCGCTGCATCTCGCCATTGCGTTCGATATCGAGCTGAACCACGATATTGAGCGATTTATTGAGGAGCTGTGGAAAGGGATGGGATGGGTCAATCCCCAGTGGTGTCAGCACCGGGCGAACTTGCGTGAGGTAATAGTTTTCCACCCACGCCCTGTCTGGTGACTTAAGAGTCTCCGGGTCGAGAAATTGGATCCCGTTTTTGGCCAGGGCCGGGACCAGATCTTCACGCCAGCATCGGCAAAGGTCCTCCGTCATCGCCCGGACCCGCTTCTGGATCGCCCGGAAAGTCTCGGTGGCGGTGCGCCCGTCAAGGCTGCGTTCGACAACGTCGCTCTCAATCTGCTGCTTGATGCCGGCAACGCGGACTTCAAAAAACTCGTCGAGATTGGAACTGGCGATGGTGAGGAACTTGACGCGTTCGAGGAGGGGATTTTGGGGGTTAAGTGCTTCGTGGAGCACCCGTTGATTGAACTCCAGCCAACTCAGCTCCCGGCTGATGAAATGTTGGGCCGTAAAAGTTTTCATGCAAACCGCCAGCCTAAAGGGGAGTTCTCATGGCCGCCAAGTGACAATCGTGTGGCAACAACCTTCATGGGCACTGGACAAATCAAAAAAAAGGCGAGCCTCAATCGGGCTCGCCCTTTTCAATTGAATGTTCCTGAGTCGCTTAGCGGATGGTCGGAGAGTGCCGCTCGCCGTAGCGATGTGGATCCACGCTCAGAGCCATAAGCACCCTCTCAGCCGCATTCTTGAAATCGAAGGGAACTGAGTAACCCAGGCCCGGGGCGTAAATGGAGCCGATTTTTCCAGTGCCACGACTGCCGCCAGCGAGGTCGAATTCATAGATAACGCGGCCTTTTTTGCCCAGCTTGCTGTTGTCCTTTTCCGAATACGCGTATGCACCGCCTACGTCGGAAACACGAACATGAATGACGATGTGGGAGCGGCCAACGCCGAAATGATCTACAAATGGTATTGAACGTTTCCGTGGGCTTCCGGCATCAACGATGTCGATGGTGCCTTCCACCAGCCAGCCTTTTGCCGGCATCTCGTCATGTTCGATCACCATGGCTGGGGCCATTTTTTCAAGCTCCAGTTTTAGATTCTGGGCGAACTCGCGGCCTGCCACGGATTGCCGGATGGGCATCTCGCCCCGGCCGCCGGCATGATCGCCGATGAACTCAGTGCCCTTGGAATCGAAGGGCCGGATGTAAATGGCGCTGGGGTCGGTCGCACCACTGGCGACTTGGGTATCAGTGATCTTCACTCCCGCACAGGATGCGAAGAGGGAAGTGGCCAGAACGGCGAGCAGGATGTTTTTCATAGGCTTGGGTCGGATTTAAAATGGTGAAAGGCAGCTTTCGTGTCCAATGGCATTGGCAAAGCTTTTAGCAGAAAGTCAGATTTTCTTGGGAATGTGAAGAGATAACATCCCAGAATGTCACATTTCGTTTTTTGCCGGGGCTCTAGTTTCCGGGAAGCGAGATGCCCCTGACCTTCTTATATAGGGAGACCGCGTAGGTATCTGTCATTCCCGAAACGAAATCGAGAATCTTAAGCAATCGCTGATACGGAGCCACATCCAGGCCGCGCCCAGGGCCGAGATTTTCCACTGGAACCAGCAATAAGAGCTTGCGGCTGCGGGGGGATGCCGACTTGCCGTGAACCGCGATATCGTTGAGGGCGGAAACGAAAACATCGAGGAGTCCCCCGAGCACCTCAAAGCCGGCCGCTTCAATTTCGACCCCGCGCGGAGTCGAATAAATCGTCTCCACCGAGCGGCTTTGGATATAATCCCACGCGGCGCGGACGGGACCGGCGTCGATCAGGGGAAGATCGAAAGAGCCTGAGAGCAGGTCGTTTTCATGATCAAGAAATACTTCGGCGCATTGATCGATGGCGCAGCCAATAGCGACGGCTCGCAGGATCTGAACCCGGCGCCCATCGCTGTGTGCGTCCTGGAGCCGCGTCGGCCGGCTGCTCTCGGGCATAAGCGCAAGAAAGCTTTGGCTTACTTCCTCGTAAGTGAGATGGCCCAGGCGGAATCCGTCTTCAAAATCCACCAGCCGATAGCAGATATCATCGGCCGCTTCGACCAGGTAAGCCAGGGGATGGCGCGCCCACCATGCGGCATCCGCAGTCCGCCTGATGAGCCCGCACGATTCCGCCACCGTTTCGAAAAGCCCGCGTTCGCTTTGATAGAAACCGAATTTTTTGGCGCTCGCCCCCTTGTGCCTCGTTGGATCGGCAACCCACGATTCCCGCGGATATTTCGTAAATGCCCCCAGCGTTGCATGCGTCAATTGAAGGCCCCCGGGATTGTCGGGCATCTGCAACCGGGTAATTAAGCGGAACCCCTGGGCATTGCCTTCGTAAAGTTCGACGTCCGCCCGCTCAATATCGCTTAAATCTGCCCCGGCAATTCGCGCGTGCTCGGAGGTCCGAAACCAGTGACGAATGGCGTCTTCGCCCGAATGTCCAAAGGGCGGGTTGCCAAGATCGTGTGCGAGGGAAGCGGCCGAGACGATCTCGCCGAAGTCGGAGGGATGAACGTCCCTAAAGCCGTGGCGTTGACAAAGCACGGCACCGACTCGGGCGCCGAGGGAACGGCCGACACTGGCCACTTCCATGGAGTGAGTGAGCCGGGTGCGAACGTAATCGTTATCCGCCAAGGGGAAGACTTGTGTCTTGTCCTGGAGCCGGCGAAACGCAGTCGAAAAAGTAATGCGATCCGAGTCGCGGCGAAACTCGGAACGGCCGGGATCAAGTGGCCGTGAGCGCGGCTCGCGTCCGAGCCTCCCGGCATTGAGGAGTTGCGTCCAATCCATCATGACGCCGGATCGCATGTGGCTGCTGCCGCTTCCCAGAGGGCGGTGATACGCGCCAAATCCGCGCTCACGGCCGAGAGCTCGCGGTTGAGTTCCATCGCGCGTCCTCCGGGCTCATATGCAGCAGGATCTTCGAGCGCGGCAGTCAATTCCTTTTGCCGGCCTTCCAATGTAAAAATCTGCATCTCAAGGGTGGATACCTTCTTCTCTTTTTCACGCTGTTTGCTCGCGGCCGCTTTGCGCTCATCGGCCTCCGCCCGCCGTTGCTGCTTGAGTTCGCGCATCCCAAGCGGCGCGCCAATCTGAGCGGGGGCCTTCGATGCCGCGGCGGGTTGAAGGTTTTGAAGCCCTTCGCCCGCAGTGAGCGCCGCGCGGGCGGATGTGGCGCGCGATTTATCGAGGTAATACTGATAATCGCCGGCATACGGGGTGAGCTGGCCTGCGCTGATGTGAAGCACATTGCGGGCGATCGCCCGGATAAAATGGACGTCGTGGCTGATGAAAATCAATGTCCCTTCAAACTGCTCAAGCGCCCCGATGAGCGCGTCGATGGAGCCGATGTCGAGATGGGTCGTCGGCTCGTCCATGAGGAGCAGGTTGGGCGGATCAAGCAGGAGCTTCACCAGCGCCAGTCGCGATTTCTCGCCGCCGCTTAGGACCGCGACC
Organism: Spartobacteria bacterium; assembly: GCA_043760145.1. Taxonomy (GTDB): domain Bacteria; phylum Verrucomicrobiota; class Verrucomicrobiia; order Chthoniobacterales; family Chthoniobacteraceae; genus CAIURC01. The sequence continues at coordinate 1,187 of JAYUPM010000479.1, read as the reverse complement.
GGCTTGAATACATCATCGCCCCGGAACAGGAAGGATCCCAAAACCGTGCGGCAGGTTTGTTCGCTCGAAGGATTTGGACAATCCAAAACGCACTCCAGGACCGTTTGGCGCATGTTAAGCACTTCACTCCGGTGCTGTGAAAAATAGCCGACCCGCACGTTGTGCCCGACAATGCGTTCGCCACTCTGAATCGGGAGCGCGCCCGAGAGCAGTTTGATCAGTGTCGATTTTCCGGCGCCGTTCGGCCCGACGAGGACGGTGCGTTGTCCGCGCTCGGCTTCAAAATTGAGGTCCCGATAAACCGTCAGATCCCCGTATGCGAAATTGACCCCCTTGAGATTGATCACCCGCGATCCGCTGCGTTGGGGCTGCGGGAAACTGAACCGGATCGATTTTTGGGCCGAAAGCGGTGCCTCAATCTTCTCCATCCGGTCGATCTGCTTGAGCTTGCTCTGGGCCTGGGAAGCTTTGCTGGCCTTGGCTCGGAAGCGATCGGCAAATTCCTGGAGTGCCGCGATCTCGCGCTGTTGATTCTTGTAAGCGGAGAGCTGCTGCTCGGCCCGGGCCGCTTTTTGTTCGATGTAATTATCCCAGTTCCCGCGATACCGGTGCAGCTTGCAGTGCGAAATTTCCACGATGCTCCCCACGAGTTGATTGAGGAACTCGCGATCATGCGAGATCATCAAAATCGCCCCGGGATAACTCGCAAGATATTCCTGGAACCAGAAGAGCGATTCCAGATCAAGGTGGTTGGTCGGTTCATCGAGCAGAAGGAGGTCCGGCTCCATTACAAGCAGCCGCGCAAGGTGCGCACGCATCACCCACCCACCGCTCATTGTCCGCGCTTCCCGGTCAAAATCACTCTCCCGAAAGGCGAGCCCTGAAAGGATTCGCTTGGCTTTGGGTTCGAGTTGCCAGCCACCCAGCTCATCAAAAATCCGGAGCGCATCGTGATAGGCATCTTCATCCGTTGCCGCTCCAGCTTCATGCAACCGGATGATCCGCTTTGCTTCCGCCATCTGCGGTGAAATCGAGGTGGCCAGCTCAAGCACAGTCTCGGCCCCGGCCGGGGCGCTTTCCTGCGGGAGGTATCCGACGTTGGCGTTGCGTTCCATGGCCACCCGGCCTTCGTCCGGGGAAGCCTCGCCCAGCAGGAGCGAGAAGAGGGTCGATTTGCCCGCGCCATT
>JAYUPM010000478.1:0-2805 GCA_043760145.1 Spartobacteria bacterium | reverse complement strand
CCTGGAGGACTTCCTCTTCGCGCAACCGATCCTTCAGTCCCAGGCCCGCCATGACTTTGGCGAGCGTTTCGGAGACCGGTTTATAGGTGTCCTTGACCGGCGATGTCTGCGGGAGCCCGCGCCATTCCATAAGGGCAATCGCGCGAAGTTTCTCGGGTCTCATCTCCTGAAATGGTCGCCTCTCGCGCGGTGGAGGCAAACAAAAAAACCCTCCGCCTGTGAGGGCGAGGGTTTTCCGTGAACTGAAGTGGGCGGCGGCCTTAGGAGTGGTCGGCGGGCCTACACGCCGTCGTTGCCGATGGCTTCGACCGGGCAACCTTCCATGGCCTCCTTGCAGAGATTCTCTTCCTCGGGGCTTTCGGGTTGCTTAAAGACGTAGCTGTGGCCGCCGTCATCGTTGCGGGTAAAATTTGCGGGGGCGGTTTCGCGGCAGAGATCGCAGTCGATGCATTGATCGTCCACGTAGAAAGTGCCTGCGATGTTTTCGGGATATTTATTAGCGAGATCAGCCATCTTGGATTTTTGAGCCGCTCAAAGTAAGGGACCGATCATCCTTTGCAACCACTAATCAAGGACGGAGGTCGGACCGATCGGTCCGATCCGACGGATCCGTCCGATTTTCATTCCGCCCTCCGCCCTCCGCCCTCCGACTTACAACACTGCCAGCCGGGCGGTGATCTCGCTCTGGCCGGCACAGAGCACTTCCACATCATTGACCCCGCGCGCATCCAAGGCAGCCCGGACCGTCCCAATCGCCAGCTCCGGGCTGTTGCAATCCTTGCTCAGATGGCCGAGCACCGCCCGTTTCAAATTGGTTCCCAAAAGCTCAGCCAGGACACTCGCCGCCGCCACATTCGAAAGATGGCCGTGCCGCGACATGATCCTCTGTTTCACCGACCACGGACGCCTTGTGTCGTTTTGCAAAAGCTTCTCATCGTGGTTGGTCTCGATGAATAACGTGTGGACCTGCCGGACCCGTTCATAGACCAGCTTGGTCGCAAACCCGAGATCGGTGAGGAACCCGAGCGCCGCCTTGCCATGATGCAAAACGAACCCGGCCGGTTCCACGGCATCATGCGGGACCGGGAAGGTCTGGATGACGATGTCCTTGATGCAAAATTCGCCCCCGGTGACGAAGAGGCGCCAATCCTTGCGCAGGGCAGGGGATTCGCGCTGGAGGATTTCGGCGGTCAACCGGTTGCAATAGATCGGGGTGGAGAATTGTTTGCACCAGACATTGAGGCCCCCGGTGTGATCGCCGTGCTCGTGCGTGAGCAGGATTCCATCGATCTCAAGCGGGTTGATGCCGCATTGCGCCAGCCGCTTTAACGTCTGGCGCGAACTCAACCCGCCATCGATCAGGAGCCGGGTCCCGGGCGTCTCAACAAGCGCGCAATTGCCTGCGCTGCCGCTGCCGAGGACCGTGACGTGAAACATGCTTTGAACTTAAAGGCCAAAGACCAACGACGCAAAGGCCAAAGACGGGGGAACCAACGTCTTTGGCCCGTCCTTCTCCTTTCGTATTCTCTGTCTCTTGCTGAATCGACGATGTGGCGAGCTACGTGCCGCTTGCAAACTTACCGCCTGGGTGCGGGCGGCGGATGTCTATTTTGCAGCGATTCCTCGGCCCGGATAGCTTGTGCGAACAGCCGGTTCATTTTAAGACCATCAACGGTGGCACGGCCTGTGGGAGTGAGCCCCACAACCCGCCAGGTTTTCCACTGAAAGTGATCGTCCCAGGTTTGCTTGCGCGGGTGGAAGAGCGGCGCGGGCTTCCCAGTTAACGGGTCTGGTCCAGTGCGGCGGGCACCTTTCCGAAGGGAGCAAGAGACGCAGGCAATCGCGAGGTTTTCCAGCGTGGTCACACCGCCGTTCGCGATCGGGTGGATATGGTCCACATGAAACCGCGCCTCCTGCCCGATTTGGGAAAGTCCGCAGTATTCGCAGCGACCGGCGGCTCGTTGAAACGCCGCGCGTTTCATGGCGAGCGGCACGCTCATGCCGCCGCCGCTTTAATGTTCGATGTCCGGAGTTGCAGCAGGGAGAGCATCTCGGCGAGATCCACGAGTCCTTCGGCCTCCTGCCGCTCGGCGGCGGTTAGTGGCTTGCCTTGGTCCTGACGGTCGAGCAACTCATTCAGCCGTCGCTGCACCCCAGCCGGCAGATGAAACTTGCCAAGGTCGCCAGGAGCATTGAGCCGGACTTGAATGGTTTGTGCCATGCAAATAAAATAGCGGCAGAATCAGCCGCGACAAGAACGGTTCTGCTCTTTGACCTTTGCGTTTTTGCCCCTTGGGCAAGGGCCAGCGGCACGAACTCGGTTTGCAGTGTTGGATTTTGGTCTTTTGTAACTCTTGGTCTTTGCGTCTTTGGTCTTTTGCAACGCCGCCTGCCTTGACGCCCGAAAAAATGATGGTGTGCAAACCATGATCCATCGCACCACTTTCGCTTTGGATAAATCCTCCGCTCTTCGTCTCAAACGCCTCGCCGCCCGCTGGAGGGTTTCCCAGGCAGAAGTCGTCCGGCGCTCCTTGGAAAAGGCCGAGCAAGAGGCGGATTCCCAAAAGCCGGATGCCGTCGGAATGCTCCGCCGATTGCATGAAAAGGGAGCCGGTTTGGATCGGGACAAGGCGGACGCGTATTTGGCCGAGGGCACTGTGGAAGCCGCCAAGCTGATTGCTCTTCCAAGGCCCGCCTCGCCACTAGTAACGGCGCTGATTTCAAACCATTTGTAGCGCACGGCCTGCGGCTTGTCGGCTAAAGGACGAAAGGGCCAAGGACCCGCTGATTAAAGCCGGGGAGGGA
>JAYUPM010000477.1:0-2809 GCA_043760145.1 Spartobacteria bacterium | reverse complement strand
GGAAGAACCAGCGCACCACTTCCTGGCCTGCCCCGATTTCCGCAAAGGTGCCATACCAGCGCGAATCGAGGTTGATCCGGAGTGCTTTCTGATGAGTATCGACGGCTTCTTCTTTCATGTGTTTTTAATCAGTGAGGCGAGGAGTTTGCTTTGCGCCAATCTTGTGGAGTAATGACCCGGACTAAAGCCGATGTTTGATTGAGTAGTTCCCGATCCCAGCTCACGAGGGTCGACTTGGTTTCTTTCGCGAGCGCCAGGTATAGGGCGTCAACGCCACGCAGTTCGTGCCGGGCCGCAATGCGAGCCGCATCCTCCGCAAAGTCGCTGTCGATCTGGCGTAGGCGCAGTCTGGGGAGCGCAAGGATGCGGGTGATAGCGAGCTCGCCAAACTTAGGGTCATGGCGGATCCGGGAGAGCGCCCCGGCGACTTCACCGAGGAGAATGATCGGGGCAAAGAATTGAATTAATTTTCGTTCGCATTCCTCAAAAAAATCGAGGGCCTGCTGATGGACGGCATCCTCTTGGCGGAATCGGGCAATAAATAAATTGGCGTCCAAGGTCAGCTTCATCAGCGGCGTCTTTCACTGACGATGGCGGCGGCGCTGCGTTTATCATGGTTGGGACCCCGCATGGAGACAAGAAAGGCCGCTTCCTGATCGCGCCATTGTCTGATGCGCTCATCGTCGGCCGAATGGGAATTCTGTTTGCGCCCGTTTCCTTTGGCAGCTGGGGCCTTGGCCGCAGGGCTCAGGCGTCCAGCGACGACTGCCTCCAGCGCTTCAGCGAACAGGGAGGTCAACGTTTCCCCGCGAAGAGCGGCGGTGGCCTTTGCCTTTCGGAACAGTTCATCGGGCAGTTCAAGCGTTGTTTTCATAGACCCAGATTAGCAGATAACCAGATTGCGGCAACCCTTAGGTTTTTGCCCAGCCGGAAATCTCATGGAGCTTTTTGCTTCTGACGTCCCCCGCACAGGTTGGCCCTTCTGCGCGGCACCCGCTTCATGCTCGGCGTTGCCAGATGGGGAATCGGCGCACAGAGTTCTTTCCCGAACGCCCTCCGCCCCGCTATCGTTCCCACCCGCGCCGCCGTAACCGATGGAAATAATCGACAATATCAACCAACTGCTCGGGGATAACCTCAAGCGAACGATTACGCCCCGAGCGAACCTGAAAATTGCAGCGTCTTGCTTTTCGATCTACGCGTTTGAAGCTCTCAAGAACGAGCTGAAAGCCATTGAGTCGCTTCAATTTATTTTCACATCGCCGATGTTCGTTCCGGGTGAGGTATCGGACCGGCTGAATAAGGAACATCGCGAATTCCACATCCCGAAGAGCGAGCGCGAGCGAAGTCTTTACGGCAGCGAATTTGAGATACGTCTTCGCAACGAACTGACGCAACGGGCCATCGCCAAGGAATGCGCAGAATGGATTCGAGCAAAAGCGCTTTTTCGATCCAATCGGAGCCAAGCTCCCATGCAACAGTTCGCTGGTGTAAGCGCAGGGGAACAAGAAACGGTTTACCTCCCCCTGCACGGGTTTACTGCAGTTGATTTAGGGTTCGAGAAAGGCAATGCCGTTTCCAATTTCGTGAACCGGATTGATGAGCAGCCGCTCACGAGGACTTACCTATCGCTGTTCGATCAGATTTGGAATGACCCGGAAAAGCTGGAAGATGTGACCGCAAAGCTCTGCGAACAGATTGCGTCCGTGTATCACGAGAACTCTCCGCAGCGCATTTACTTCCTGATGCTCTACAATATCTTCAGCGAGTTTCTGGAAGATATCAGTGAGGATGTGCTGCCTAACGATCTCACGGGCTACCAAGACAGCCTAGTTTGGAAGAAGCTCTTCAACTTCCAGCGCGACGCGGTCACCGGTATCATCAACAAGCTGGAGACTTATAATGGCTGCATTCTCGCCGACAGCGTAGGCCTTGGGAAAACGTTCACGGCGCTGGCTGTGGTCAAATACTACGAGCTGCGAAACAAGTCCGTCCTCGTCCTCTGCCCGAAGAAGCTTGTGGACAACTGGCTTACCTACAAAGGCAACCTGGTCACCAATATCTTCGCCAAAGATCGCTTCGGCTACGATGTGTTGTGCCACACCGATCTCCTCCGCGAGAGCGGCTATTCCTGCGGTCTTCCGCTTAATCGTGTGAACTGGGGAAATTACGACCTCGTGGTCATTGATGAATCGCACAATTTTCGCAACAACGACCTCTATCGCGAACGCGAGACGCGGTATCAGCGGCTCCTGAATAAGGTTGTCCGGCAGGGAGTAAAAACGAAAGTGCTCATGCTTTCCGCGACGCCCGTGAACAACCGCTTTGCAGACCTCAAAAACCAGCTCGCGCTCGCTTACGAGGGCGACCCGGAAAACCTCAGCACGAAGCTTAAATCCGATAAGCACATCGACGAAATCTTCCGTCGTGCCCAAGCTGCCTTTAATTCCTGGTCCACTCTTCCGGCTGAGGAGCGCACTGCGGCCGCGATCCTCAGCACGCTCGACTTCGATTTCTTCGAGGTGCTGGACAGCGTGACCATTGCGCGCTCGCGCCGCCATATCCAGACGTATTACGATACGAAGGACATCGGCACGTTCCCGGAACGACTCAAGCCGCTCTCCTTCCATTGCCAGCTCACACACCGCAAGGACGTCATCGGCTTCAACGAGATCTTCGAGCAATTGAGCATGCTCACCTTGGCCGTGTATGCGCCCCTCAGTTACGTGCAGCCCAGCCGACTCTCGAAATACCAGGAGCTTTACGATCCGGGCGACGAGGCCGGCCACGGAAACCTCGGGCAATCTGG
>JAYUPM010000476.1:0-2810 GCA_043760145.1 Spartobacteria bacterium | reverse complement strand
AATCGTGCCCCGTGGCGCTCCAGGAGAACGCCGATGAGTTTGATTGAAGCCGTTGCGCTGGGCCTGGCCGCATGTTTGGCAGGAGCGATCAACGCCATCGCCGGCGGTGGGACGCTCGTGACGTTCCCGGCTCTCATCTTTTTGGGAACACCAGCCCTGATTGCCAATGCCACCAGCACCGTTGCGCTGGTTGTCGGAAACGCCGCCGGGATTTACGGGTTCCGCTCCCAGCTCGCGGCAGTTCGCCCATGGCTGATCCGATTTATCCCGGTCAGCTTGGCTGGTGGATTTCTTGGGAGCCTTTTGCTCACGAAAACCAGCGAGACCGTGTTCTCCAGGGCCGTCCCGTTCCTGATCCTTTTTGCGACAATCCTCTTTCTCGCCCAAGGCGCTTTCCGAAGGCTTGCCAGCGCAGAGGCGCGCGTCGCCCAACCCGGCGGCAGAACCCTTTGGCTGGCGATGATCTTTCAATTCGCGGTGGCTGTTTACGGTGGTTATTTCGGGGCCGGCATCGGGATCCTGATGCTGGCTTCGCTCGGCATCCTGGGGTTGCGCGACATTCATGAAACCAACGCGCTCAAGAATGTCCTCGGGTTCCTCATTAACCTCGTCGCCTCGCTCTGGTTTATCTTCAGCGGCTTGATCGATTGGCCCAAAGCCGGCGTAATGATTCTCGGGGCCCTTCTTGGCTATTACCTGGCCGCCCATTACTCCCAGCGAATCCCTCAACACCGCGTCCGCCAGATCATTGCCGCCATCGGGCTCACGATCTCCGCGATCCTCTTTTACCGTCAACTTTAACGGGATCCAACGCAGAGACTCGGAAGTTAATGCAGAGATCGCAGAGACAGAACGCAGAGAAGCGGAGAGCTGGAAGGGAATTTAACGCAGAGACGCAGAGACGCAGAGGTCTGAAAGGGGGGAGGCAGGAGAAGGACACGCGTCAAAAATATGGGGGCGCGCCATTTTCCGCGCGAGCGTCTTGTAATGCTTGGAGTGCCCTGGCGCTTTCGGATGCAGCGGCCGACAAATAACGAAGGACGAATAACGAGGAGGGGCGGCATCCTGCCGCCCTCTGGCGACGGTCGCTCCGCGCCGTTGCCAGCCAAAAGCGGAGCGGAATGCCGACCGGGAGGACACGTCAAAAATTAGAAGCTCCTACGGCACTCGCGATTAAGGATTGGTCCGGCGCGGAGCGGCCGTATCTGAGCTGGGAGCGGAAGAGAAGGATGAATTATGAAGGATGAAGGATGAAAGTCAGAGGGGCGAAGATCCGAAATCGGAGGTCGGAGGTCGGTTGGGGAAAAGAGCTGCGACGTAATTGGCTGTTGGCTCGCGGCTGTTCTTTATTTCAGAGCGCCTCGTAATCCGCGCGGGTGCCTTTGGATTTCTGATACTCCATCACGATTTTCCATCGGCCATCGCGCATCACGAGCAGCGCCTCGAAGTGGATGTATTCGCGCGTCTCCTTCCCGTCTGCGCCGGTGGCGGCATAGAGAAACATGCCCGTCTCATGCGCCGTGGTCGCATCGCCCAGACGCTGGGAAAACTTAAACTCCACGCTCGCTTTCATCTCGCCGCTTTTCGTCGCGTCGAACTCCTTCTTCCAGCGTTTGAGCGCGTCCGCGAGCGGAGAGCTGGTTTTTTTTGAGCCGGAAACGAGCACTCCCTCGGCGTGGCACGTCGCTTCGTAAGCCGCGAAATCTCCAGTGCCGACGGCTTTGGAAACCTCCGCCCAGTAAGCGTCGAGCTGCTTGAGCCGCACCGGTTCATCGGCAAACAAGCGGGACGAAAACAGGAGCGCGAGGACGAGAATGGTCTTCATAGTGAGCGCACCCTACTCGGACAAACGCGCTGCTTCCAATCTGGGAAATCATGCGATTACCCTAAAAGCGTGATTTGGGTCCACAAAAGGGACAAAAGACACGGACGCGAGGGGGACAGAGACTTAGTTGGAAAAGCGGTTGACAGCGGGTTGCCCATGGGCCGGACGCGAGGGGGACAGAGACTTAGTTGGAAAAGCGGTTGACAGCGGGTTGCCCATGGGCGACCGGTTTAACCATGAGGTATGGACGGTTCAAGGCGGCGCCGGATGCCAAGGTGGCTTTCTGCGAAGGGGTGATTTTTGGGAGCAAGAAATTTGTGGAAGAGTTGTTTCACGCGAACCGATGGCGGTTCGGAGCCAGGCGCACAACCGGGGCCCGGCCGATGCGCGGGATGGATTGCCCCGGCTTGTTTACCGTGCGCGATCTGCGGGACCCGGTGATTCCGTGACGTGATAAGAGGGCGATGTGAAGGTTAACCAACCGGTTAGCCTCCCTTGGGCTGCCCTGATGATGCGCAGGACGGGTGCGGATTGGAATTGGTGGCCGGGTGCGCCCCAACAACTGGCGAATCCCTGAAAAACAGCTCGATTGCCAACGCTTAAAACGTTTCGCTTAGGCACCCATTCGCCGAACCGCGCCAACCTTCCGCACGATTTGAACCAATCCACCTTCAAGCCGACCCAATTTGTCTGTCCCCTTTCTTCCCGCACGATGCTTTCCCAATTCAAATATCTCTATGACAAAGCAGGGCAAATTACCGAATGGGAGCAGCCTGCCGGAAAATATGTCCTAGGATACGATGCCGCCGACCAGTTGGTCACGGCGGACCTAAAGGATTCTACCTCTGGAGCGACCCTCCACGACAACGCCTTCCGATATGACGCCGCAGCGAACCGGACCAGCGAGCAGGCCGATGCCAAGCTGACAACATGGGCGGCCAATAGGGCAAATCAACTGACCAGCCAGGGTGGCGGGACGGGGCCG
>JAYUPM010000475.1:0-2812 GCA_043760145.1 Spartobacteria bacterium | reverse complement strand
GAGCTTGAAAGTGCGACCAAACGGCTGGGAGAATCTTTTGCGGTGGGCGAATACCTTCCTGAGATCCGGACCCTGGCGCGCCCCAAAAAACGCCAGAGCCTCGACTTCACCCAGAAAACCAACCAGCTCATTTCGGCCATCGACGTTAAGGATTACACGCTGGCCGACACACTGGTTAAAGAACTCACAAAGATCGCCAAGGATTTTGATTCCTCCAAGCCGATGGCCGCTGTCGAGACAGCCAAGACTGTGGCCCGGATGCGACTGGCCAAGGCCCGCAATGCGGCAATCAGTGGCGACCAGCAAACCCTGGAAACCGAACTCGCCGCCGCCACCGAGTTATGGCCACGCAACCCGGAGTTGGCGGAGATATCCGAGAAGATCTTTTCGCAAGGCGATCTCCAGCAGCGGGCGGTTAGCGATTTTGATCAACTTTACGCCCAGAAAAATTACCGCCAGATATTCGAAAACAACGGCCGTTTTATCGCCGCAATGGCCTTGTATCCTGAGCGCAAGACCCAGTTGGAAGAGGTTCTCAAAAATATGCAGGACGTTGAAGCGGCGATTCTCCGGGCCCAGGAAATGCAGCGCCAAAACAATTTCGCAGGCGGTTGGGAGAGCGTGGAACTCGCTGCCGTGAGATTTCCCGATGACATTAAACTTAACCAAACCCGGGCCGACCTAACGACTCAGGCCGCCGATTTCGTCCGGACCATGCGCCAGGCCCAGGACTTGGAAAAGCGCGATCAGATCGGCTCCAGTCTTTCGTTATATCTCAAGGCGCAGAAGACTTACCCTGCGAGCGATTTTGCCAAGGAAGGCATCGATCGGCTCAAGCTGAAGATTTTCCCGCAGTGAGGGTTTTGTAGTCCCGCATTTATGCGGCACACACGAGAATGTTCTCATCATCCTCGTGTTTGAATCCTCGTGTTTGCAGGCGCCCTTGCCGCATAAATGCGGAACTACAAACCCGGAAGGCGCTAAACAGATACGGAATGACGGATGACGATGGACGATGGGTGAATAAGAACGAAGGACGAGGACGAGGAGGAAGGACGAAGGACGATGGAGAAGGGACGAGGGACGAGAAGACCCCGCATCCGTCACTCCCTCTACGCGCTCTTCTTGCCGCGATACCCGAATACCAACACCGCCGCGCCACTGCCGATCAGCGCCCATCCGAGGATCGGCGGCACCGGGACGGTTTTGGTGGTCTCTGCGCTGGCTTGGATCGGGCCAATGTCGATGATCTTTTCGCGGCTCTTGTAACTGAATCCGCGGTAACCGAGCACGACCGCACCAAGGAGAATAAGGACGATGCCAGCAATCAGGGAGTTTTTCATAAATGGCGGTGAGAGCGCCACCACTGGAACGGAGCAGGGTGAGGGTTTGGCCGTGTGTGTGTGGCTACTCGTCCCTCGTCCTTCGTCCTTCGTCCTTCGTCCTTCGTCCTTCGTCCTCGAAAAAGTATTATGTGCGGTACAGTTAAGGACGAATCCAGAACGTCTCATCCCGCATATTTTCGAGGACGAGGACGAGGACGAGGACGAAGGACGATAAATGCCCGCCGACCGCACCCCGTCACCCCGGGACCAGGACCTGCAATTTCCGCTCGGCGATCCGAAAACTCACCGGGAGCCGCCCCAACAACTCACCGTCCACCTCGACCGGCACCTCGCTTTCGCTACTGACCGTGGCATGAGTCGTTTGAAAATACTCGACGTCATTAAGGTCGGTGTGTCGGCCCATTAAGATCGTTCCGAGATAACGGGCAATATCGAGGTATCCGAGGTTTTTAAAAATGAGCACGTCGAGCTTGCCGTCATCGATTTTGGCATCGGTAAATAAGGCGAGTGGCCCTCCATAATACCGGCCGTTTCCAACCAGCACAAAGGAGCCTTCGCAGGTCCCGGCATCGGTCTCGACAATGAGCCGGGGCGGTTTCTTTGCCGCGATTTGGGCCGCGGAAATCACGTAACTGAGCGGGCCGAACCGGTTTTTGAACGCCTGGCTCGTCGATTCCACCACTTGCGCATCGAGCCCGACTCCGGCCAATTGCACAAAGTAATGTTCATTGGCCTGGCAAAGATCAATGGAGCGGGTATGTCCGGCGCGGATGACGTCCCATGCCTTGAGAAGGTCCGTGGGTAATCCGAGTTCGGCGGCAAAAACATTCATTGTTCCGATTGGCAACACCCCGAGCGTTGCATCCGAACCGGTCATCCCGTTGACGATATCGTTGATGCTCCCGTCTCCTCCAGCCGCCACGATCGTCCGGCATCCGGCTGCAACCGCTTCCGCTGCCAATCGCCGCCCGTCTCCCGGCGAAATGGTGGTTTCCAATCGGCAACCCGGGAGGCTCCCGATTTTTTTCAAATCCCGGCGAGCTTTCTCACTGCGGGCGGCGGGATTCAAGATGACGACGATTTCCTCCATGATGTGACGGGCGATTCGCCCTTTTCTTTCGAGGGGGCCCGGCTAACTTCTGCCCCGTGAATCGAGTTTCCAAGGCTATTCTCATTGGATTGGCAGGGCTGGTGGTCATCGCCGTGCTGCTCCTGCTGGGTATCAATCTCTACGTGCAATCGCCGGGAACACAGGCCCGCATCCAGAAAGAGCTGGGCAAGGCGCTGAAATTGCCCCTCGTAATCACCAACTCAAGCGTTACTCCATGGAGCGATTTGCGGATCAACGGAATCACTGTTCCCTCGGGGGACGGGAAGTTTTTTGAGGCAACAAGTTTCAGCGCCCGATACCGGCTCTTGCCGATCCTGCGCAAGCGGCTGGTCATTTACGACATGCGGATGGAGAG
>JAYUPM010000474.1:0-2815 GCA_043760145.1 Spartobacteria bacterium | reverse complement strand
TTCGGATTCGAATTCCGTATGCGCTACTTGGTTTTATCAGGGTTCGTAGCCCCGGCTTCAGCCGGTTCCGGGTTCCTCATCATCCTCGTGTTTGCGTGCTCCTTTTCCGCATAAATGCGGAACTACAAACCGTGGTCTATTGTCTTCCCACGTTTTTGCCCCGCGATTAAAGGTCACGCATGTCCATCAAAACTCCACGCGAGCGCCTATCCGATAAACTCAAGTCGCAGTCCGTCTGCTTTGGGGATTTCCTGCTCTCCTCAGGCGCCCGGAGCAAATATTATTTCGACTGCAAACTCACCACGCTTGACCCGGAAGGGATCCATCTGGTCGGCGAATCAATGCTCGATCTGATCCGGCGCGAGGCGGAATCGCTCGGGACAAAGGTCGATGCGATCGGCGGGCTGACGATGGGGGCGGACCCGATTGCGATCGCGACTGGGGTGGCGTCCTGGATGCGTGAACCAGAGAGCGCGTTGCAGGTGTTTATTGTGCGCAAAGAAGTAAAATCGCACGGCCAAACCAAACGGATCGAGGGCAATTTCAAGGCCGGGATGAAAGTGGTGGTCATCGATGACGTGGTGACCCGTGGCGATGCAACGATCAAAGCCATCGAAGCGGTGGAAGAAGCGGGAGGGATCGTGGCGTTTGTTGTGGTCCTGGTGGATCGCGAGCAAGGCGGCTGTGACAAGATCCGCGGCCTCGGCCACCCGGTATTTGCGCTCTTCAAACGCTCCGAGCTAATGGACCCCGAGGAATGACTTAAAAATTGATTGGAGACTGCGTCGGATTTTGGCGGAGTTCATGGCTCTTCAAGCGCGTGCTGGGGCGAATCCCAACAGTGGATTCCACACTTTACGAAAACCTGTTCCCTCGAAGTCCTTCACATTCGCAGTCGCAAACTCTTTAACGCCTTGTGACGTCATCGTGAGGACGGAGCGCACATCGTAAAGTCGGCGGAAGGCGAACGGTTTGTTGCGGGCTTTTTCCCAGAGCAGATCGTGCAACGCCCGGCTCTCAACAGGAAAGCCGATGAGCCGCCAGCGCGGATGCCTGCGGTAAGTCTGAATGACTTCAACAGCTTCGTCGGCGCCCATCGGGTGTTTGATCACGGCGGGGTTGCGCAGAAGGCCATAAAATTCAGCGAGAACGAACTCGGAGATGGCCACATTCTCGTCGCCCTGGATCGATGTCATCCAGGCATGGGCCGCTTTGTGGCTGGGCGAATCTTTGTTGCAGGCGTGGAACAGGATGTTGGTATCAATCGAGAGCATCGGGGCTATTTCCTTTGGCGGCGGGTGAAAGCTGCCTCCGTGGCCGTGAGCTGAGACTGCTCTTTGATTTGCGCATCGCTTAAGCCTTTCCAACCGAGACGCCGTGGCTTCGGCGGTTCCCATTCGCCAGCCGCTCCCGGTAATGGGGCATAAACACTGAGGATATATTCGATGCCGCGCCGCGCCAGTTCAGCGAGGGAAATCTCGCGGCTCTTGCAGATCTTGCGGGCCCGGGCATAGACATCATCGGGCAACTGGATTTGTGTTCGTGTCATACCATCATATTGCCATCAGATCGCATGCCGTCAATCCGGCAGCCATATCCCAGCGAATCCGAAAGCGGCGGCGGCTTCCTAAGTGGCCTTGGCGCTTTCCTTCACAGCTTGAGGCGAAAAAATATCAAAGCTCAAGCCGGGCTCGACGTCCTTTCAGGAGTGCGCGGTAAGCGGTTTTCTTTTCGGGTGAAAGAAAGCTGTTGGTGATTAGTTCATCCCATGCGGGAAATGCCGCCTCAAACCGCGCGATTACTTCGTTGAGAATGCGCTCGTTGAGCTCAAGGCGCTCACGGGCAAAGTAGCTGAACAGGTCATTTCGTGTGAGGCCGGATCGCTTTCCGCGAATCGGCAACGCCATCTCTTCCTGCGCGTTCTTGAGCATGATCGTGGAGTTCACCAAGTCGTATGCGGGCGCCAGGTCGATGCGGCCGCGCCGGGTAATAAGCGAGAAGTTTTTCAGGTGCATATCCTCATTGCCGATAAGGAAGCTGAGCACTGTTCGCTCGAAAAGTTTTACCCGCTCGATGGCGGGAAAGGTGCAAAAGCGATCCACGACGGCGGCGACCTTCTCCATGGAAGACTCGTATTTGGTCTCGCGACTGGCGCCGGAGAGCTGTGCGAAATCCTCCATCGGCACGCGCGTGCGTCCCGCCCGGTCGAAGCGCTTGATGAAGTATGTCAACGAACCGTCGCACGCGGGAATGAGACCGTGCAGCGGCACCTCGATCCCGACGACGGCAGCCAGGCGCATCGTGAGGTCTTCATTCGCGGGCAGTTCATGAAAATCGGTGCTCGGTGGCTTGAGGATGAATCGGCCATTGAGATCCACCACCTCGAAGCGGCCTTCCTTGATCTTCAATACGCTGCTTAATTTTAGCTGCACACCTTGAATCGACATTTTGCCCGCTCGCGCAATGGCCTCCTGCCTTTGCTCGGCAGCCGTGTAGCGGAGCGGTGCCAGTGAAGTGAGATTCGGATCCAAAAGCTTCAAACCGCGGGGCGAATAGTGGGACGCGTCGGGGATTGGCTCGTAGGTGATCGGACAGTGCTTCATTCGATCTCCTTCACCGTCAGCGAGCCAACGAGGTCCTGCCCAGCCACAACCAACTGGCCGAACATATTTGTGCGATCCAGTTTGAAGCGGCGGAGCATCGCCTCCAACTGAATCCCTTCCGGAAGTAGCCCCTCGAAAGCGGGAGGGAACCGGTCGAACTCATGAAACGGTTGCGACAGAGGCATGGTGCGCGACACCGGTTCGCCGGAGTA
>JAYUPM010000473.1:0-2816 GCA_043760145.1 Spartobacteria bacterium | reverse complement strand
CGCCAAGGGAAGGCTTTGCGCGGAGATTTGGATTACTGCCCATGCCCATGCCTTGCTTGTCGATGCCGATCCGAGTCTCGCCGAGACGTTGCCCACCCGTTTGGAACGTTACATCGTTGCGGACGATGTCGAGGTGGCCGAACAGACCGGGCAAAGGCTCCTTCATTTTCTCGGATCCGATCCCACAATGATCCCGGGCCTCGCCGACCAAACGTTTTCACGCGCCAACCGATTTGGGGTCGAAGGCTTCGATCTATGGGCCGATAACGCGTTCATAAACAGCCGCTGGCCCGATATTACCGCGCAATGCCCACTGCTCGCGGATCCGCTCCTGGAGCTGATTCGGATCGAACACGGGATTCCGCGCTGGGGCCACGAGCTCGGTGAAGAAACCCTCCCGCCGGAAGCCGGGCTCGATCGCACTCACGTCGATTATCACAAGGGATGTTACATCGGGCAGGAAGTGATTTCCCGCCTCAAGAGCGTTGGCCACGTCAACCGCGAGCTGCGGGGTTTTGTTTCCAATGACGCAGCGCTTACCCCGGGCATGCAGCTCTTCGCCCCCGACAATCCCGAGAAGCCCGTCGGCACCATCACCAGCGTTGCCTGGAGTTTTGCCTTGGAGAAGCAGGTCGCCCTCGGATACCTCAGACGCGGCGCCTCGCCCCATTCACTTGTTGCCCGGACGCCGACTTCCCCCAACGATACGGTTGCCGTGACCGTCCGTGATTTGCCCCTGATCCCATGAAAATAATTGCCCTTACTTTAACTGCCCTCTGCTCCGCCATCCCATTGCTTCATGCCGATGACGTCGCGCTGCTCACAATCCGCGCTGGAAACGACAAGACAATCCATCGGGTCGCCATCGAGCTGTATGAAGGCGATGCCCCCGCTCATGTCGCCAGCTTTAAGAAGCTCGCGAGAAAACGTTTTTACAACGGCCTCGCCATCCACCGCTCTTTTGCCCATCAACTCATCCAGATGGGCGATCCGCTTACAGAAGGAAAAAATCGGACCAAGGTCGGCACCGGTGGCCCCGATTTTACCCTCCCGCCGGAGATCCATCGCAAACATCTCAAAGGGGCAGTGGCCGCCGCCCGGTTGCCGGACAAGATCAATCCATCGCGCCGCTCAAATGGGAGCCAGTTCTATGTTTGCCTCGAACCGATGCCGGCCATCAACGGCCAATACACGGTTTTCGGGCAAGTGATTTACGGCCTCGATGTGCTCGATGCGCTCAGCGCCAAGCCCGTGGATTCCAACGATTACCCCGTGGAACGGCTTGAGATTCAGTCGATAAAAATCATGCCGCGCGAAAAACTCCCCGCCGCTCCCGCCCCTGCCGGATCCACCGCTCCGGTAAAAGCCAAACGTTGGTGGCGCCTTTTCTAAAAACCCTTGCGCGTGCCCACCCCCCGCACGTATAAGCCGATCCCCTTTTTCAACGGGTAGATACCGAAGTGGCCAAACGGGGCGGACTGTAAATCCGCTGGCTTACGCCTTCGAAGGTTCGAATCCTTCTCTGCCCACTCCCTCTCACAAACGCTTAAGTTGCTCCAAATCAGGAGCATATGGCTTTCAGGTTGGCTTCGGGGAACTCGCGTGGCCTGACGCCCACTTTCGTAATATTACGTGCATTTGCCTCAAAAAATGGCAATGGTTGCCATTATGGGAAAGGCACCTTACACCATCAATTCCTACCGGCACCCGACCCTGAAGTTCGTTGTCGGCTCCACCGAGAACGGGAAGCGGGTCCGAAAGTTTTTCGAATCCAAGGCCGAGGCGAAGACTTACGCCGAGATGAAGACCGTGGAGCTGCTGAATGGCGGCCGAGAGGCGGCGGAATTCCCCGCATGGCTGCGGGTCATGGCCGAGCACGCACAGATCCAGCTCGAGCCATTCGGCAAAACCATCGGGGACGCGCTGGCATTTTACCTTCCCCATTTGCAGGCACAGGCAACCAGCCACCCGCTGGAGACCGTGATCGAGGAATTGCTAAAGATTAAAGCCAAGGACGGGGCATCGCCGCGTTATCTCAAAGATCTGAAAAACCGGCTGACCATATTCGCCAAGGCTCATCCAAAACGGCACATCGCAGATTTCACCTCCGCTCAACTGGACGATTGGTTGCGCAGCCTGCCGCATAGCGGCGTTACGAGGAACAACTACAAGCGATTGCTCGGCGTGCTTTTTTCTTATGCCGTCACCCGGAAATATTTGCCGGATAATCCGGCTAAGCGGGCAGAGAAAGCCAAGGTGAAACCGGTGAAGCCAGGAATTCTGAGCGTGGCGCAAACGCGGCGCCTCCTGCATGGAGCCAATCCCGAGATTCTGCCGGCACTCGCTATCGGTTTGTTTGCAGGTCTGCGACCCGAGTCCGAAGTATGGCGTCTCGATTGGAGTGCCATCGATCTCAAGGCGAAGCTCATCGACATCACAAAATCCAAGAACCTTGCTTCCGACCGCTTCGTTACCATCAGCGACAACCTTGTGGCGTGGCTGAAACCGCTTTCGGAAAAATCAGGCCCGGTCTCGCCGACCGGTGACAAATACAATTACCTTCTCCAGCAGGCCCGCGCCGCCGCCACCGAGGCAGCGGCCAAGGACAAAAAACCGGAGGAAGGCATCGCCGTGTGGCCACCCGATTGTTTGCGGCACACCTTTGCGAGCATGCATTACGCTCACCGCAAAAATGCTGGCGAAACGGCGCAACAACTTGGCCACGGGCAAAATCTCCGAACCTTTATCCGCCATTACAAGAACCGCGTGAAACCAGCCGACGCCAAACGCTTTTGGCGGATCGTCCCTGCGAAGTA
>JAYUPM010000472.1:0-2816 GCA_043760145.1 Spartobacteria bacterium | reverse complement strand
TCTCAATGTCCACGTCGCAAACGTAAACCGGTTTGCCGACAAACCTCCATGCCTCGGCCCATGGCAGAGAGTGGCCGATCGTGAGGACAAATTCGCCTCCCGATTCATCACCACGGTCCAACCCATTCTGCGCGCCAATCAAGTCCGTTCAAGGCCGGGGAATGTGGGATGCCGCGGGTCAAGCCGGTTAAAATAATGCGCGCTTGTTCCCGGGCGCTCCCGGCTTATCAGTGACGTATCAGCTTGAACATGGCTTGAGGTATATCCGGCATTCGTGTTCATTCGTGCTTAATGCTGCATTTTACGAAGATGAACGGGGCTGGGAACGATTTTGTCATGGTGGATAATCGTGACGGCACAATTTCCCTCGATTCTGCCACCATCGCCCGGATCTGCGACCGGCACCGCGGGGTCGGGGCAGACGGCCTGTTGATGATCGAACCGACCCTCAACTCCCAGTCCCCCCAGAACCCGGTCGAGTTCCGGATGCGATATTACAATGCCGATGGCGGTGAAGCTGAGATGTGCGGGAACGGGGCCCGCTGTTTTGGACGATTTGCCTCACGGCTTACCGGGTCCTCAAATCAAGTGAGTTTCGAGACCATGGCTGGGGTCATTACTGCCCAACTTTTGGGGGACAATGTCCGGATCCAAATGAGCCAACCGCACTCGCTCCAGCTTAATCAAGGTCTCGAGGTTGCTGGAGAAACCAAGGCGGTGCATTTCCTCAATACCGGGGTGCCTCATGCCGTGGTAGTTATTGATGAATTGGTCGGGGTCAACGTGCAGGAACTCGGGGCCGCCCTGCGTTATCACACGCATTTTGCCCCGCGCGGGACCAACGCAAATTTCCTCGAACCAACCGGCCCGCAATCCATTTCGATCCGCACCTATGAACGCGGGGTCGAGGGCGAAACCCTGGCATGCGGGACCGGGATGGTCGCATCGGCGCTGATTTTTCATGAATTAACCGGGGCGCCATCGCCGATCCGGGTGAGCGTGCGCGGGGGCGATACGCTCGAAGTGGCCTTTGAAAAAGAGGGGGCGGCCTATCAAAATGTGACGCTTACCGGGCCGGCAGAGTTTGTGTTTGAGGGGTCGGTGGACCTCGGTGGGTAAAACTTTTCTGTCCAAGCCGGGGCGACTGACCTAAAAACGCCCCCTTTATGTTCCAAGGAACCCATACCGCGCTCGTCACTCCATTCGACAACGATCAAGTCGATGAATCGGCATTTGAGCGCCTCATCGAAGGGCAAATCGCAGCCGGCATCACTGGAATCGTGGCGGTGGGCACAACGGGCGAATCGCCGACGCTCGATTACATGGAGCACAGCCGGGTGATCGAATTGGCGGTGCAAGTGGCGCGGGGCCGCTGCCAGGTGATAGCGGGGACCGGATCCAATTCGACCCTTGAAGCGATCAACATGACGCTGGAGAGCCAGAAACTCGGGGCCGATGCCGCCCTGGTCGTGGCTCCTTATTACAACAAGCCCACCCAGGAAGGATTGTTCCGCCATTTCAAGGCGGTCGCGGAATCGTCGGCGCTTCCGATCATTCTCTACAGCATCCCGGGCCGGTGCGGGATTGAGATCAGCGTGGAGACCTGTGTGCGGCTGGCGGCGGCGTGCAAGAACATCGTCGCTATCAAGGAGGCAGGTGGCTCAGTCGAACGGGTCAGCGCACTTCGGGCCGCGTTGCCCCCAGCATTCGATATCCTTTCCGGCGATGATTCACTCACCCTCCCATTCATCTCCGTGGGCGCCGTCGGCGTGATCAGTGTCGCCTCCAATATCGTGCCGGGCAAAGTCGGGGAACTCGTTGCTGCTGCGCTTGCCGGAGAATTCACAGAAGCGCGCCGGATCCATTTTGAACTCTACGGGTTGTTCAAGGATCTCTTTATCGAATCCAATCCGGCGCCGACCAAGCACGCATTGGCGCTGGCAGGACAGATGAAATCCACTGTGCGCCTGCCGCTGTGCGAACTCAGCGCAGCGAGCGCCACCAAGCTTGAAGCCACTTTGCGCGCCCTCCAACTCATTGACTAAATGGAACCACTCCGACTCCTGATCAACGGATCCCGCGGGCGCATGGGACAGATACTGATCGCCTGTGCCGCAGAAAATCCCAACCTCACAGTGGCCGCCCAGATTGATACTGGCGATGATTTCGCGGGGGCGGTTCCGGAGTGCGATGCGATCATTGACTTTACCCATCACAGTATCCTCGAGTTGGTGCTGGCCCGATGCGTGGAGCATCAAAAAACATTGGTCATCGGGACGACTGGTCACAGCGATCTTCAAGTCGCTGCGATCCGGCATGCATCCGGCAGTATCCCGATCGTTTACGCCCCAAACTTCAGTATTGGCGTAAACACACTCTTCTGGCTTACACGCAAAGCGACCGAGATCCTCGGCCCCGGATTCGATCTTGAAGTGGTGGAGATGCATCATCGCCTCAAGAAAGATGCGCCCAGTGGCACTGCAAAACGACTGGCCGAGATTTTGGCGGAAGCGCGTAACCTAAGTTACAATGAAAACGTCACGCACGGCCGCCAGGGGATCGTCGGCGAACGGACCGACCAGGAGATCGGGATGCACGCGATCCGGGGCGGCGATGTTGTGGGTGATCATACTGTTATTTACGCCGCTGCCGGCGAGCGCGTGGAACTCACACACAAAGCTTCCAGCCGAGAAACATTCGCCAAGGGCGCACTGCGGGCCGCCCAATGGGCGCATGGCAAACCTGCCGGGCTATACGACATGCAAGACGTCCTCGGACTCAAGTAATCCCCTATTCCCCCTTCCCCCTTTCCCCCT
>JAYUPM010000471.1:0-2829 GCA_043760145.1 Spartobacteria bacterium | reverse complement strand
AGGCACCCTCACCCGGCCTCTCCCAGCGGGAGAGAAGGGAAAAAAACTGGGCGTGCCGTTCGGCGACGAGGCGCGGCATTTTTTCGTCGTGGTGGTTCATGATGCGACCCCCTGTGGTTGTGCTTCTTCGCTGTCCCACAGGTCGCGGTAGGCATAGACGTAGGTGGCGGTGGCTGCGGAATCGATGCCGTGGTAGTGGCGGCAGAGGGCTTTGAAGAGGGCGAGGCCTTCGGGGATGCAGGCGCAATCGAGCAGGTGATCGAGGGTGAGTTCCAGTTCGCGGCGGAGTTCTTCGCGGTCGGGCAAGTAGAGCTGGTATTTCTGGACGAAGAGCTGGCTATTCATCTCGTAGGTGGCGTATTTGCTGCGGCTGAAGCCCTTACCGTGGCGCTGGGTGAGATCGCTGCTGCTCATGCTTTGTTCATTTCAGGCGTTTGACGTTGTTGGCGGAAAGGAGGGTGCGCATTTGGGTAATGGCGATGGCGTTGAGGGTTGCAAGTCCCCGAACTTTGATGATGCTTCGTTTGGCTTTGTTCAACGAGTGTGATGGGTCGAGTTTAGTTCTAATCCCGTCCAATTCGACGGGATTAAAACCCAGATTATTGTGCCGTGCCGTTAGGATGCTTCGGGTTTTTGAATTTGGCGATGTCCGTTAGGATCGAACTATTGCCGGGTTCATGGCTCAGGCGGATGGATGACGCGCAATTGATCGCGAGAGCGTTTTGTAGTGCGGCAGTCCTCTGCCGCTTTCGGACGGGAATGCGGGCGGATCGAAGTCCATCCAGTCCATGAGGTCCATCGAGTCCACCCAGCCCAACCCCCCGAATCATTCATTGCGCGGAGCGCGATTAAGTGGGAAATAACCCAGCGCCGCAAAACGGCCTTTCGCCCATGTGGGAATACACCCCTCCTCGCAAACCATTTTATCGACGCACCTGGTTCCTTGTGCCGTTCTGCACGCTCATTGCGGCGTTGTTGATCGGGGGCGTCTGGGTGATGGGTGAGAAGATCAAGTGGGAGCGCCGGGCCCTGGACTTTGATTACACGAAACTGACCCAGATGGAGTCGGCCAGCGTGATGTTTGATCGGAACGGGAATGTGCTCGGCCGGATGTTCATCCAGAACCGCGATCAGGTCGCGTTGGCGGATCTTTCGCCCTCCCTCCTGCTAGCGGTTGTGGCGGCGGAGGATGCCCGATTTTATAAGCATCATGGGGTGGACTATTACGGGGTGGCGCGGGCCGCGATCAAGAACTGGCAGAAGGGCCGCAGGGCGCAGGGGGCGAGCACTCTGACCCAGCAGCTTGCCCGAAACACGTTTCCCGAGCAGCTTCCCGCCAACGCCAAGAACATTGATCGGAAGCTGTTGGAAATGTTCGTCGCCCAGGAGATCGAGCGGCGCTGCAAGAAAGAGGAGATCCTTGAGCTCTATCTTAACCGGGTCTTTTTCGGATCCAGCTTTTACGGGGCGGAAGCGGCCGCGCGCGGATATTTTGGGAAACGGGCCAAGGACCTCAATTTATCGGAAGCCGCGACACTGGCGGGGCTGTTGAAAAGTCCGAGCAATCTTTCGCCATGGCGTAATCGGCAGGCGTGTATTGAGCAGCGCAACTATGTGCTGCAGCGGGCGCGGGAGCTGGAACTGATCACGAAGGAACAATACGAAGAGACGATTGACCAGGAGCTGATCGTGAAGAACCGGCGTCCGGCGCATCAGGAATCGTATGCGGCGGACCTTGTGGCGCAGCAGGTTGAGAAGCTCGTCGGGCACGAGAGTGCGGTAAGCGATGGATATCGCATTTACACGACAATCGATTCCGCGTTGCAGAAGAAGGCGGAGCAATCGTTGCGCGAACAACTGGCCACGGTAGAACGGCATCCGGGGTTTGAGCATCAGACTTATGCGCAATACGATGCTCTCTTCAAGGCGCATGCCAAGGCGACTCCGGGCCCCGACGGTGAACCTCCTTTTCTCCCGTTGCCGGAATATCTCCAGGGCTCGGTGGTGGTGCTCGATAACGCGACGGGCGCAATCCTTGCATTGATCGGGGGGCGCGAATTTCAACATAGCGAATACAACCGGGCACTTGCCGCCCATGTGCCGGCTGGGAGCGCGTTCAAGCCGATCGTTTACGCGACCGCCTTTGAGTATGGGTATTTTCCGGGAACATTGCTGCAGGACGCGGTCATCGACAACCGGCAGGTGATGATCGGCGGGACGACAGGGATTCTTGGGGAATGGGGGCCGGAACGCGTCGATAACACATACGAAGGTCAGATCACGGCGCGGGAAGCATTGGTTAAGAGCAAGAACGCGGCATCGGTGCGACTTGGGAACCTGGCGAAGCTTGAGCGGGTGGTTACGCTTGCCAGGAATGCGGGGATCGAAAGTCCGTTGCGTCAGTATCCCGCGACGTTTCTTGGCAGCAGTGAAGTCACTCTCATGGAGATGACGCTGGCGAACACGATCTTTCCCAATGGCGGGACCCGGCCGCTCAAACCATTTGTGATTGAGCGAATCGAGGAGCAGAACGGACATGTGATCTTTCAGGCCAAACCGGAATCCAAACGGGTCATCAAGCCGACCACCGCCTTTGAGATCCACTCGTGCCTTGCGGAGGTCCTAGAGCGCGGGACAGCCGACAAGACATTTACCGATCTGGGGCTTAAGAAGTTCGCCCTCGGGGGGAAGACCGGGACCGCCTACAATTTCACGGATCTTTGGTTCCTTGGTTACAGCAGCGCAGTGACATGCGGGGTGTGGGTTGGCTTCGACAAGCCGCGCACGACAATTTACCGGGGCGCTTTTAGCAATGAGGTCGCCCTTCCG
>JAYUPM010000470.1:0-2833 GCA_043760145.1 Spartobacteria bacterium | reverse complement strand
CCGCTTTAACGCGCTCAGCAATTCAAAGAACGAGGACGAGGACGAGGACGAGGACGATACCGACCCTCCGACCTCCGACCTCCGACCTCCGACCTCCGGTTTATTTCAGGTTGCCGTCATTGTGATTGCGCTGAAGCGTGGGCCGCGTGCTAGCCTTTCGTTGTGGAAAAATCAGATCGCATACTTATCGCCGGATCCCGGGGCTTGGCCGGCAGCGCCATTACCCGGGAGTTAACGGCCCATGGTTACCCGCATCTCCTGACCCCGTCGCGGTCGGAGATCGATTTGAGGGATAGGGAAGCGGTGCGGCGCTATTTCAAGGAGCATCAGCCGCGGGTGCTTGTCCTCGCTGCGGCGAAGGTTGGGGGGATCAAGGCGAACCAGGATTTTCCCGTGGAGTTCCTTCTCCATAACCTGCAGATCCAGAATAATCTGATCGAGGCGGCCAACGATTTTGAGCTCAAGAAGCTTCTTTTTTTGGGGAGCTCCTGCATTTACCCGAAGTTCGCGCCGCAACCGATCTCGGAATCGGCATTGCTGACAGGCGAACTGGAACTGAGCAACGAGGCGTATGCGATCGCGAAGATTGCGGGGATCCGGCTATGCCAGGCGTATGATCGGCAGTATGGGCGCAATTTTATCTGTGCGATGCCGACCAATCTATTCGGGCCGGGGGATAACTTTGACCTGAGCACCTCCCATGTGCTGCCGGCGCTCATTCGCAAAGTTCATGAAGCGAAGATTGCGGGGCAGAAGGAAGTGATGGTCTGGGGCAGTGGCACACCGCGGCGCGAGTTCCTTCATGTCGATGATTTGGCGGGCGCCTGCCGGTTTTTACTCGAGCAATATGATGCCCCAGGGATGATCAACGTCGGGACCGGGAAGGATCTCTCCATCAAGGAACTGGCGCACCTCATTTGCGAGGTGGTCGGATTTGAGGGGGCCCTGGTTTTTGACCCGACCAAGGCCGACGGGACCCCGCGCAAACTTTTGAACATCGAGAAGCTCACGCGAATGGGATGGAGCGCGAGCATTTCGTTGAAGGAAGGAATCCGGCGGACGTATGAGTGGTATCGCGACTCAAGTCTAAAGTCTAAAGTCTAAAGTCTAAAGTTTAAGTCTTCCGCCCTCCGCCCTCCGACCTCCGACCTCCGACTTAGAGCCATTTTTTGCGGCGGAAAAAAAGGATCTGGCCCACGGAGACGCTCGCCATCAGGAGCAGGCAAAGCGGGTAACCCCATCGCCACTGGAGCTCGGGCATGTGGGAGAAGTTCATCCCATAAACACCGGCAAAGAAGGTTAATGGGATGAAGATGGAAGAGATGACCGTGAGCACCCGCATGATCTCATTGGTTTTAAGACTAACGCTGGAGAGATACATTTCCAGGAGGCCCGCGGTGACATCGCGATAACTCTCCACGAGGTCCATGATCTGGATGGTGTGATCGTAACAATCGCGCAGGAAGATCTTGGTTTGGGGGGCGATCAGCCCGCTTTCATCGTGCAACAAGGCGCTGATGACATCGCGTTCGGGCCAGACGAACCGGCGCAACTGCATGAGCGTCCGGCGATGTTGATGCAGGGAATGCACGCATGCCTGGCTCGGCTTGCGCATCAGCTCATCTTCAAGTTCCTCGATCGATTCCCCGAGTTCCTCCAACACCGGGAAACAATGGTCCACAATCGCATCCAGCAATGCGTATGCGAGGTAATCCGCGCCGAGCTTTCGGATAAAGCCGCGTCCGCCGCGGATCCGTTCCCGGACAGGGTTGAACACATCATGCACGCTTTCTTCCTGGATGGTAATGAGCAGGTTTTTACAGAGGAATATGCTGACCTGTTCGCCCGTAAGCTGTTTTTCGGCGTCGCGATAAATCATCTGGGCGACCATGAAAATATGGTTGTCGTAAAGCTCCAGCTTTGGGCGCTGGCCGGTGTGAAGCACATCCTCCAGGGCGAGGGGATGAAGGCCGTATTTTTCGCCCAAAGCCTTGAGCGCCTCGACATCGCTGAGCCCGCACATGTCGATCCACGTTACGTTCTCGTCGGGGGGCGGGTCCGGCAATTCGGCCAGGCTCTTGAGTGTGCGCTCTTTAACACCCGTCAGAGAGTAATCGATTACGCGGACAACCACCGGTTCCCCGACACGGGGAGTGAGCGCAACGAGTGTCGCCGGAGCCGTCCCAGGATTTGGGTAACGCTTATTGAACATCGGCCCACGCTATCGATTGCCTTTGCTCTTGGAAAGAGGGCGCGTCCCGAATCGTGCGCGTCCTCGCGTTAGGTTTTTTAAGGACGAGGGACGAGGACGATGGGAGGAGAAGGGGATGACGAGGACGAGGGACGAGGACGAGGGACGAGGACGAGGGACGAGGACGATGGGAGGAGGGACGAGGGACGATGGGAGGAGGAGAAGGGGATGACGAGGACGATGGGAGGAGGACGAGGGACGAGGACGATGGGAGGAGGAGGCTTTACTCCCGATATAGGGCGATCGCCGCAAAATCGTCAGGGAGTATTTGATCGTGACTACGGTCACTGATCGCCGCGACGGTTTGCGCAAGAAAATCATCCGCCGAACTGGCTTGTGGCGGGAGCAGGGCCGGGGCATCACGGGGGGCGAGATGCTGCCCGGACTCAGGATCCGTCATGCTGTAAAGGCCGTCCGTGTAGAGGAGCAGTTCCTGGCCGTGATCCACATCAAGGACGGTTTGGGTGCAGCCCAGTCCCGCCCGGACCCCGATCGGCGGTGCCTGTGATTTAAAGGATTCCACAGCGCCCGCGCCTGCCCGAAGCAGCGGAGGATGACCGGCACCTGCAAACTCCACTTTAT
>JAYUPM010000469.1:0-2841 GCA_043760145.1 Spartobacteria bacterium | reverse complement strand
CGTTGCGGCGGAATGGGACCGCCAGCTCTTCCCAAGCCCGGAAATTGAACAGCAGCGCATCCAGCGCCGACGTGAAATGGTGCTGCTTCGCGAAGTGGCGGAACAGATGCGAAGCGATGAGGTGCAACCTTTTCTTGCGCCATGGTGGAATACGCCGGCGCTTTGTTACTGGTCGAGGCAGCCGGGAGTTGCGGGCAGTTCGCATCAAAGCATCGGGGGAATTGTCGATTCCGCCCGGGTCTATCTTGCGCCGACCCCGGAGGCTGCGGAGCCCGTGTTGCGCACCCGCAAAGTCCGATGGCTGATCGCCGATGATCCCGGGCGCGCCGTGGAAAATTCCCAGTCGATACTCAATCAAACCGCCCCGGAACGCCCATTGGCACTGCTTTTAATGGAGCAACCTCACTCGGTGGGCCCGGCATTCGGCCCTTTCTTCTCCAATGATTTCTTTAAGCTCTATGCAATCGACCAGGCTAAACTTTCCCCATGAGCGACCATTATGATTTCGTGGTCATCGGCGGCGGCAGCGCCGGTTACGCGGCGGCCTCGACCGCCGCCCGGCTCGGCCTTCAAACCGCAGTGATTGAGGGCGGCCGCGAAGTGGGTGGTCTCTGCATCTTGCGCGGCTGCATGCCAAGCAAGGCATTGCTCGAATCCGGGCATCGGGGCGAAAATATCCGGCGGGCTGCGGAGTTCGGGTTGCGCGCGCAATTTCTCGGGGCGGATCCGGAAGCCATCCTCGCCCGGAAACGGATGCTGGTCGCGGACTTCGCCGAATACCGGAAAGGGCAGCTGGCAAATGGGGATTTTACATTCATCCGTGCCACGGCCCGATTCCTCGATCCGCACACCCTTGCACTCACTCTCCCAGATGGTGGCCGCCGGCAGATTCGTTCCCGCACGATTCTCATTGCCACGGGCTCCCGAATGAACCGAATCGATTTGCCGGGATTGGAGGCGACCGGATGCTGGGACAGCGACGAGGTGCTTGAAGCAACGGAAATTCCCAAGTCGGTGATCGTGCTCGGAGGCGGAGCGATCGGGTTGGAGTTTGCCAGTTACTATGCAGGGGTCGGTTCGAAAGTCACACTGCTCCAGCGCGGCCCGCAGTTGCTCTCTGAAATGGATGGCGACATCGCGACCGCAGTGGCCCGGGGGTTCATCAACCGCGGAATTGAGCTGCGGTGCGGAACCGCCATTATCGGGTTGGAACGGGCAGGGGATGGCAAACGGGTTCTCTTTTTCCAGGACGGGGAGAAAAAGAGCGTTGAGGCGCCCGAGATCATTTACGCTTTGGGCCGCAAACCGCTCGTCGAAGGATTGGACATTGAAAACGCCGGCATCGCCCTCCGAGGTCCAGCGATTCTCACAAGTGCCCGGCAGCAAACGAGTTGCGAACACATCTTTGCGGCGGGCGATGTTTGCGGTCCGCACGAAGTGGTCCATATCGCGATCCAGCAGGGTGAGATCGCTGCCCGCAATGCTGCGAGTTTACTTCAAAAACCAGGAGCCGTCCTGGAGTCCATTGATTATCGGCTCAAGCTCTTTGCGGTTTTCTCGCAGCCCGAAGTGGCGGCGATCGGGCTCACCGAACGCGAAGCAGCGGCAGCGGGCCTCGATTGCATGGTTGCCACCTATCTTTTCAGCGACCACGGCAAGGCGATGATTCGCGGCGAGACGGATGGATTCGTCAAATTGGTTGTGGCCCGGGATACGCGCGAGATTTTGGGCGCTGCGGTGGTGGGCCCGGAAGCCTCCGAGCTCATCCACGAAATCAGTGTGGCGATGTATTTTCATGCAACGGCCGGTGATCTGTCGCGGGTCCCGCATTATCATCCGACCTTGAGCGAAATTTGGACATACCCGGCCGAGGAGCTCGCGTAAAAAACTGTTTTTGGCGTGCACCGTTGACAGCGCAATGGGCGCGGGTAAGAGTCGAGCGGTTTAATTGAAATCGGCCTCAGAATTTACCGGGTCAAACCCGATAAAATCGACAGGCCACAATTGACTCTCACCCCGACGGAGGCGCCTGCGAAGGCGATTCGTCATAATTACCAACGCAGCCATGTCCGATCCTTATACCAATCCCACTCGCAACGTTCTTTCCGCTGATGTCGAAATCAAAGGTTCGATCAAGTTCACCAACGACCTCACCATCGACGGCAAAGTCGAGGGCGAGATCATGTCCCAAGGCACATTAACCGTCGGCGAGAACGCGGAAATCCGAGGGGAAATCAAGACCAAATCGGCAACCGTCCATGGCAAAGTGACGGGCAACATCACTGTTGAAGAGCGCTGCGAACTCAAGGCCCGGGCAGTTCTTCATGGCGACTTGAAGGCTTCCCGCCTGGTCATTGAAGAAGGCGCCACTTTCGTCGGTAAATCCGAGGTTTCACCCAACAAAGTAACGGCAATGAAACCCGATGCCGCCCGGGCATCCGAGGCAGCCAAGGTCGCAGCGGTGACCCAGCGCTAAGCCAGGCCCATCGTGGCCAACAGCAACACC
The DNA here is from genome assembly GCA_043760145.1 of Spartobacteria bacterium. Classification (GTDB taxonomy): domain Bacteria; phylum Verrucomicrobiota; class Verrucomicrobiia; order Chthoniobacterales; family Chthoniobacteraceae; genus CAIURC01. The sequence continues at coordinate 335 of JAYUPM010000469.1, read as the reverse complement.
CAAAAGCAGCCTGAAAAGATCAGTGCGGATTGTCCGCATTGTGGGTTCAGTCAGCTTGAGTCGGCTTACGCGAAGTCGACTTTTTGCCGGAAGTGCGGCGAGCATTTCAGCATCGAGAAGCTTCTTCTAAAGGAAGCGACGAGCCTCAAGGCCCCGTCGTTTTTAGATAAGCTCTCGAAGCTGATCTCTCGTGAAACGATCCGGGACGTCACCTGCTTTGGGTGCCATGCCAAGCAGCAGGTGAGCTCCGAGGTGCAATCAACCTCTTGCGCGGCATGCGGCTCTTACATCGACCTGCGCGAGTTCAAGATCGCCGGTCCCTTTGGACGAAGCAT
>JAYUPM010000468.1:0-7235 GCA_043760145.1 Spartobacteria bacterium | reverse complement strand
GATAGAACTTCGGATTGTTGCGCACCGTATCGGCCAGGATAATGAAGAAGAAATAGACGAACGCGATCGCGAGGCTCAGGAGAAACCCAACTGAGGTTTCCTTGCGATGCGCTGTTATAGCCAGGGGCACACCGATCAGCCCGAATGCGAAGGAAGCCATCGCGAATGAAAAACGTTTGCTCACCTCTGTCCGGGCCGCAGATTGCGCCGCCAGTTGTTTCTCATCCATGGCGTGGGCCTGCTCCGTTTTCTCCTTCTTGAGCCGCTCGATGAGTTCGCCCACGGTGCGCTGCCCAAGCCCGGTGCGGCGTTTATTATTGTCGTAAAGTTCCTGGAGTGAAATGGGGAACGTGGTTTCCTCAACGGTAATCCCCTGACGGATCTTGGTTAGATCCTGCGGCTCCTGGTCATCGCGCTGTTCAAACCGGGCATCAAAGAGATGAAGCAGCAGCTCGTTCTTCTCGCGGTCCGTGCTGAGCAGGCCGCGCCGCGCAAACACCACCTTCATCGGGATCGAATCCTCGCTCAGTTCATACACAAAGATGTTGTGCAGTTCCGGCCCGTCATTTCTCTCCACGTAAATTTTACGCCCCGGGAATTCGTCGATGACCTTGTCGCTGCTGAACATCGCCATGGGATTGCTTGTTGCGATGTCATAGAGGGCGTTTTTCATCTTCACCTGGGCCCGGGGCGCCACCTCCACGTTGATCCAAAGACAGATCCCCACACAGATCACTGCGATCCCCCACACCGGCATGCATAATCGCAGGATGCTCACCCCGCTTGAGCGCAGCGCAACCAACTCGTTTTCCGCCGACATCTTCCCGAACACCAGCAGCACTGCGGTCAAAAAACCCCACGGGATTGTGAATGTCAGTGAAAACGGAAGGATATAGCCAATAAACCCAAGAATGAATTCAAGCGGGACGTTGTGATTCACCAACAGGTCGAGCAGTTGCTTAAAAACATTCCCCAGCACGAGCACCATGCTCAGGACCCCAACCGCAAACACGGAGGTCCCGAGCACTTGTCCGGTCACGTAACGATCAAGCAATTTCATCAGCAACCCATCAGAACCGCACCCGCGGCAAGAATCCAATTCTCAATTCTCAATTTTCAATTTCCTGCGGGTTCAAAGCACCTTCGGACCCCTTCACCCTGCTGGCCGACTTCAAATCAAACCAGCTCCGCCAGCCCTCCCTCACCTCCAGCGCCATCCATTTGATGAACGCCCTCCCAACCCGCGGCAAATCCTTGGGGCTCAATGAAAAGCTCTGAAAAAGGAACCGGCGCGAACTGTTGGCAAGCCCGCTTACGCGACGCAGGCGCCGATTTCTGGCAATGGCGGCAAATCGGCGATTGTAAGCCCTCATAAACCAAAACACCGGGGTGGAAACTTTCGCGCTGAATGGGGGGTGCATTAAAGCCTGGGCCCCGAATTTGAAAGGCTGGGAAACGATCCCGAGATAGTAAAGGCCCAGATCCATCTGGAATGCGATGCGCATCAGGTCGAACTCGCCAAGGTAATCATACTTGTCCTGGTAAATGGCTTCAAACCAGCGCCGGTAACTGCGTCCAAAGGATTCGTTGTGAATCTCCAAAAGCGGGGCCAACTCCTCCCCTTTTTGCTGGGCCCGGATCAACCCGAGCGACGCTGTCACCGTGAATGAAATCCAATCCATGCCTGGGCTGTAGAGCGGATCCAGAAACCCAGCCGCATCCCCAACCAGCACGTATCCGTCTCCGGCAAAAGTCGAGCTGACATACGCCAGGTTCTTGCGCCAATGCGTATCGCCTTCGATCAGTTCCGCATCCATCAACATCTCCCTGGCAACGGGATGCTGCGAAAGAAATTCCTTTAGTCGGGCACCGACCGAACCCGGCTCGGATGGAAATTGCGCGATCCGTTGATCGAAGACGACACCGACACTGACATCGCCCCCTTTCAACGGGATCCACCAACTCCACCATCCATCGCCGACAATGTGATTGGTTGCCGTGTTCCTTGTTCCGAAACAGGCCGCGGACCAGTCGGGAAATTTCTCCGCCAACTCCCGGCCGTCCCAATCCTTTACCCCGCGCCAGCGCGCCCACGCGGATGTGGTCGGATGCTCGCCATTGCGCTGCCACCAACCTTCCTGGCGCGAGAGCAACGCCGCAACACCGGAAGCATCAACCACCCATCGGCAGCGCACGGTCGATATCGCCTCCCCTTCGCGCAAGGTAACAATCTGCTCGCCGCCGGCAGCCAGTTGCACAGCGGTCACTTGGGCCGGACGCCGCAACTCGGCCCCCGCCGCGACAGCACGCCGCAGCACTTCCTCATCCACCACCGAACGATCCAGCTGCCATGATGGCAGCCTCACATGATATTGCGGTCCGATCTCGCTGGAATCGGCAAGCGTATGGGTCTGGTCATTGGCAAACCAGAAGCGCATCCCTTGTTTGATGAGCTGCGTGTCGTTGAGAAAATTACTGAGCCCAAGCACGCGGCCCAAAAAAAACGCGCTCACCTCCACGGTCGCTTCCCCCACACGGCGCCCGAATTTAGTCGAGCGCTCCACCACGAGCACGCGCATCTCCGGAAATTCCCGCCGAAGCAGAGTCGCCGTGGCCGCGCCCGAAAGCGAACCGCCTATGATCACAACATCAAAATCCATCGGCCCGACTCTGCCGCGATTGATGCCCGTTCGGCCACTAAAAATCATTGCCAGTATGCCGGTCGCCAATCGACTCTTTGCATTCGCATGCGCCTTTTCCTCCTTTTTTTAATCCTCCTCCCATTAACCCTCCATTCGGCACCCCCGACAAACCTTGCCCCCGTCAAACAATGGATCACGCGGCAGACCGAGTTCCGGTCGGTTTCGGCCGATCTAGTTCAAACCCGCTCCCTCCGCTCTTTGCGCAACCCGCTCACCACACCGGGCCATCTCTGGTTTGTCGCCCCCAACTCGTTTCGCTGGGAACTGGGTGAGCCCGTTAAAACCGTGGTCCTGCGTCAAGGCGAGTTCATCCACGTCATCACCCCCGCCAAAAAAAAGGCCGAGCGTCATCCAGCCAATAACGCCGGCAAAAACCAAGGAATGCAAGGGATGGGGATGATCACGTTCCCGCTTGCAAAAGATTTTCCCGATTTTAATCGCCAGTTCGAAATCCTCTCGGTCGTCGTTGACGGGAATAAATGCAGGCTCGATGTTTTGCCGCGCAATCCGCAAACCCGCAAGATGCTCACCGCGCTCAAAATTGAGTTCGATACGCAGAACGGGAAGATGTCGCACTTTGAGATCGTTACGCGGGACGGATCGTCGCTAAAAAACGAATTCACCAACATCCGCGTGAACCCGAAGATCGAACGGAAGATGTTCGAGTTCGATTTTGAAGGATTTGAAGTGGTGGATGCGAAGTAAGCGATGAACAAGCCTGAGAATGCGATGGGACAAGGACGGGCCGCGTTGAAACGGCGTCCCGTGCAGATTCTGATTGCGATCCTGGTCCTCGGGTTTGTGATAAGCGGACTCACCCGGATCAGTTTCAACATCGAGATTCTTAAGCTGCTGCCGATGAATCTGCGCCAGGTCGAAGGGCTCTCCCTTTTTCTAAAACACTTTGCGCTTCCAGAAGAACTGATCGTCACAATCCAGGCGGCCGATGATGCAACTGCCGAGGCCGCTTCCCTCTCGCTCACCGAAGCATTGCAGAAGCATCCCAATACTGTGCACCAGGCGGTTTCGCGGCCGCCCTGGGAGAAATCGCCTTCTGATCTCTCCGAGCTCCTTGCATACATGGTCGCAAATCAAGCTCCAGAGCGGGTCCAGAAGCTGGTCGAGAACATGGCGCCGGATAAAGCCGAAGCCACGGCTGCCGGCACCATCGAGAAATTAAGAGACTCAGTTTCGCCCCAGGAGATCGCTCTCCTGAGCTACGATCCATTCGCGTTCAGCGAGTCGCTCTCACTCACCGCCCTTGCAGGTAGCGGGGTCCAATCCGAGTTTTCATCCGGGGATGGGACATTCCGTGTCATATACGTCCAATCCGCGAACCGGTTGAGGAATTACAAACAGTCGCTCGCATGGATCAAGGAAGTGAAGCGGCTGGCTAACGAATGGAAAGGATCCCAGCCGTTGACCCTCGGTTTTACCGGGGAACCGGCTTTCGTCGCGGAAATTTCCAGCTCGATGGAATGGGACATGATGTCGTCCGGGTTCGGAACGTTACTTATAGTCGGGGCGATATTTTGGCTCTGTTACAGGCGCGCCAAGCCGCTTGCCTATTTAATGACGATGCTTGTCGGGATATTCATTCTCTCGCTTGCCACCGCAGGATTGTTTCTCAACCAGCTCACTGTCATGGGCGTCGGGTTCGCTTCAATCATGATCGGGTTGAGCGTGGATTACGGTTATTTCATCTTCCAAAAATCACTGCATCACACCGGCTCAGTCGGTGATCTGCGCAAAATCTGTTTCCAAAATATCGCATGGACCGCCGGCACCACCGCGGCTGCTTTCTTTGCGCTCAATTTGAGCAGCCTCCCAGGACTCTCGCAACTTGGGAATCTGGTGGGAATCGGAGTCGTGGTTGGAGCCATCGTGATGCTCGCGGTGTTTGTGCCGATGGCTGTGCGATTTAAAAAAGTTGCCCCCCGCCCCTCAGTTGTCGAACGGTTGCTCGCATCGCCTCGCGTGACCGCATTCGGCGGATGGCTCTCTCTTCTTCTCATCATCGGCCTCAGCTCCGTTCTCTTTATTAAAGGACCTCCCGGATTCGATTTCAGTTCTCGCTCGCTCCGTCCACGCCACAGCGAAGCATTCAATGCACTCGATCAACTCCAGTCGAAACTCACCGATGAAAGCAATCTCCTGAGCCTGATCGTTACAGGAAAAAACGCGGAAGAAGTCCGGGCCCGTCTTGAAAAAGCAGATGTCCAACTCACTGCGGCCGTCGCACGCGGAGACGCCCAGAGTTATCGTTCGTCCCTCCCTCTTTGGGCCGCGCCCGATAATCAAAAAACCAACCTCCCCCGCCTCGCCGCACTCGCAAAAGATGCCTCCCGCCTCAAGGAATCAGTGGTTGCCGCCGGATTCACAGAGGACGCCTTCACGCTGACCGCTCAGATGATTGGGCATTGGGAAAAGTGGGGATCCATCCAGGACACGCTTTGGCCTGGAAACGCTGCGAGCAAATGGATATTCCGCCGCACAATTCGTCATGAAGAAACATTCCTGGCGCTCGGAATGGTGGCTCCGGTTGATGGAAAAGAAGAGAGCCTCTCCAGCGCCATTCAATCAGACGGTGTGCATCTTGTGAGCTGGAACCTGCTCGGCAACGAACTCCAGCGAGTCATCCCGCGCGAATTCCGCAACGTCTTCCTGGGACTCATCGGGATCGTTTTCTTTATGCTGATCTTCGGGTTCCGCAGCTTGCGCGACTGTCTCCTTCTCGCCATCACGATGGTCCTGGTCTTCATCTCGTTGGCCGGCGCAATGACACTTCTCGGCATGAGCTGGAATTTCTTCAACCTCGCCGCTATCCTTCTCCTGCTCGGCACCGGCATCGATTACGGGATCCTACTCATCCTCGCACTCCGCGAAAACAAAGGCGACGTCGCCGATGCCCAACGCCAACTCGGCCTCGTCATCTTCCTCTGTGCCGCCGCCGCCGCCGCCGGGTTCGGCTCAATCAGCTGGGCCAATAACCTGGGACTCGCGAGCCTCGGAAAAACCTGCGCCCTCGGCCTCGTCCTCGATGCGTTGATCTCAGTCTTTCTTTTGCCAAAGGTCTGGAAACTGATCCACCCCGGAGACCGCCCGTAAGAGTTTTAACGCAGAGACGCCGAGGCGCAGAGGTGGAAAATATCGAAACCAGAGCAACGACCCGAAATGCGCCCATTACTTCCGCAAGGTTTTGTAGTGCGTGCGGTCCTCCGCCGCTTTCGGATTGGATTGCGGGCTGGAGACGCTCGCACTTGCCAAGATGACGAACTCAGAACGAGGTAGCTGCGCCAGACTCTAGAGGGTCAGGCTCATTACATTCCCCCTAAATGTCCTGCTCCAATAGTGTGCCATGCTCTTCATTTTATAAGGGGTTTGCTGGTGGTTTTCACAGGAGGTCGATTGCGAGTTTTTGCCGACGACCTCGTGAAGTGACACCTCACATTTTTCCTCAGATTACGCAGATCTCCGCAGATTACCTCAGATGAATATCGGGCTGGACTGGCGTTCAAAATACTCGAATTCTGATGATGTCCGCTTCCGGGGCTTAGTATCTGCGGTCATCTGCGAGAATCTGCGCAATCTGCGGACCCAGTGAGAGACTTCCATCAAGGGTTCAATGATGGATTTATGGATTGTTTGGGAACGCAGGCAGGAAAATTATAGGCAAGAAAATGTTTCCACCCGAAATCTTCCTGCCTTTCTTCCGACTTCCTGTGGGATGCCTGTGACTCACATCCACAAAACCAAACATGAAATACAGCATCACCACCGCCTTCATCGCTCTTCTCTCTTTGCCAGCCCTCGGCGCTGACGAGATCATCATCCGAGCCAAGGTTATCGAATCAACCAATTCGATTCCGCATGACATCGCTAAACTCGCCAAAACAAAGGGTATCGATGTTCTAGCCGCGCCCGAAATCATCGCCCGAACCGGACAACTAGCGCAGATCGAGATCATTCGAGCGTTCCAGCCGCCGACTGTTGCTCCCAGCGCCTTTAAGTCGGTTCCTCTCGGCGTCATAGTCCGAGTCACGCCACACCTTAAAGACGGCCAGATTGCTTTCACCGCACAACTTACTGTGCGCGAGTTGATCGACACCAAGACGACTGACACGCAGACCCACGCTGAGATGTCGTCGCGTGACCTGTATATCTCCGGCACGCCCAAGGACGGAGAGGCGTTGTGGTTCCACTTCACCGAGACACGCAACGGCACGAATCTCGCCGTTTGGCTCCAACTGAAGCGAAAGAAATCCACAATCACAGCCATCCCACAGAGGAGAACTTTTTAACCACAGATTTCGCAGATTATCGCAGATGGGGAGAGAGCCGAACCAGACTTTTTCGCTCCGGGTTCTTTATCTGCGTCTATCTGAGTTATCTGCGGTTAAAAATTCCTCAGTTACCCATGTCCTGACTGCGCCCCTGCGCCGATTTCATAATTCATAATTCATCCTTTTCTCCCCGGATGCCGTGCAAGGCGCAAACCATAGCGACCCGGGAGATTTGTCCGCTCCAGTTTTT